>CAZECR010000071.1:0-1503 GCA_964510495.1 uncultured Gammaproteobacteria bacterium | reverse complement strand
TTTTTGACAAATATTTTTTCAAATTGCATTATGGATAGTAAAAAGGAGTGCGCTATGCCGTTACCCCACGAAGTTGCTGTGTCGGTTCCGCCGATTGCCCTAGAGCATGCGACCGGTGTAGTGCCGGGGCGAACACTGGTTGCGCCCACCTGGCCAACATACGCGCTGGCCGTTGTGTTCTTTTTTACGCTCTTTATGGCTGCCCGCGGCATCCGGCAATTGCCGCCAGTTTGGCACGGCCGGACTTGGTCCCACCCCATCTGGGGTAACATCTGCATCACGCACCCGCCCATCGTAGCGCCCCCGCCGGGCCAGGCTGGCTATGTCCCGCCCCCGCCAGAGCCCTAACTGGTCAGCTTCCTCCAAGCTGGCCCCCTTCCCAATGATCAGCCTGCTGGTTGATGGCAGGGGAAACCCTTGACAGTTACTGACAATTCACGTAGTATCTGAGTCACAAGAACGTACCAAAAATCGTGGCTGATGGAGTAATACGTTGCTTTTTTATTTACCAACCGGTTTCGGTACGCAAGGAGCGGCTTAGAACTGCCCGCTGTTTACAGACTGAAATCATCTAATTACGCTATGCCAACAACAAACCAAATGATCCGCAAGGGCCGCACCCCGAAAGTACGGAAGACCAAAACTCCGGCTTTGCAATTTACGGTAGATAATCTCCACCGCAAAGTGACCTATTTCCGTAAAGGCACCAGCTTCAAACGCGGTGTTTGTACCAAGGTCTATACCACCACTCCTAAAAAACCTAACTCAGCTTTGCGCAAAGTCGCCAAAGTTCGTCTTTCAAACGGCGTTGAAGTTATCGCCTATATTCCGGGCGAAGGACACAACCTCCAGGAGCACTCCATCGTGCTTATTCGTGGTGGTCGTGTAAAAGATTTGCCAGGTGTCCGCTACCATATCGTACGCGGTATTTATGATACTCAAGGAGTAGCGAGCCGTCGTCGTGGCCGCAGTCTGTATGGCAACAAACGTCCGAAAGCTGCTAAAAAGGCCTAAAACGCTTCTTCTAAATTCCTTCTACTAAAATACTCTTATGCGTGGAAAACCAGTCAAAAAACGAAATATCCTTCCTGACCCAAAATACGGCAATCTTGTGTTGGCTAAATTCATCAATCACGTTATGAAAGGTGGTAAGAAAACCACTGCTCAGGGCGTGGTCTACCGTGCGCTTGAAGTAGTGTCTGAGATGACTAAAAAAGATCCGTTGAAAGTTTTTGAAGAAGCCATGAAAAATGTACAACCACAGGTGGAAGTTCGCTCTCGCCGCGTTGGTGGTGCTAACTACCAGGTTCCAATGCCGGTTCGCGGTGAACGCCAGGTAGCGCTCTCATTCCGCTGGATTATTGACGCGGCTCGCAGTAAAAAAGGCCAGCCAATGCACCAGAAACTCGCGACCATCTTGATTGATGCTCAGCAAGGACTTGGCGATGCGATCAAAAAACGCGACGACATGCACCGTATGGCCGAAGCTAACAAAGCGTTTGC
>CAZECR010000070.1:0-1545 GCA_964510495.1 uncultured Gammaproteobacteria bacterium | reverse complement strand
AGAATTCTATCTCGTCCAAGGCGAACTCTACACAAGTGGGGGGCTCGGAAAAAAGGGTCTCGTCTCATTTAATTCCCAAGCACTCCTAGATGGCAACCCAACCTATGTAACATTCAACGGAAAAATTCCTCCGCACCAAAAAATGAGCGTGAAACGAGGCGAAAAAGTCCGTATGTATATTGGGAACGGTGGCGTTAATCACATTTCCTCATTTCATATCATCGGAGAAATATTTGATACCGTCTACCCGGAAGGCGCCATCGGGTCAGGCTCAGCGATACTAAAAAACGTACAGACCACCCTAATACCAGCCGGCGGAGCTAGCATCGTTGAATTTACCGCCGACGTTCCCGGCAGCTACACCGTAGTCGATCATGCCTTGGCACGCATGAACAAGGGCGCATGGACAACTCTAGAAGTTACAGGCGAAGATAATCCGGAAGTGTTCAGCTCAATAAAATAATAAACGAGCCTGCATAGAGCGTCCTACAAGACCATCAAAACAAACTAGCGCATATCTCCTTCTGTAATACGCATCAGTCTATATTCAAGCTAAAAAACTCCTGCAAAGAATCCGTCCCAATAAAGCCTAGCGCATAGCAATCAAGCCCAAGATCATTCGTGGGTTCTGAAAAATAAATCGGTTTGTTCCGTGCCAATGCATACCCAAGTTCCATTTTACAACTTGTACCCATATACCCTTCCGGTGTTAAAAAATACACCACATCCGCCTCATCGATCGCTGCAAAATGGTCATCCATCAATTTCTTTTTCTCCTCCAATGTCTTAGCTGGATCCCCTTGCTCCTCGCTGTGATCTAAATTCGGAAAAAGTGGCGTGAGTCCTAATTCAAGAAGCTTACGAGACGTTTCCCGTATCAAATCCCGATGCTTCATCCGGCAACCAATGACGATGTTCATAGTTATTTCTTGGTTGCTCCAACTCCTTCAAGCCCCGGATGCTTGGCGGCCAATAAAAGCACCTTCTTCAAGACTGTCAGATTAATATCTTCAAGTTTCTTAAACCGAATACAACTCTTCCCGACACTTACCTTCCCAAGTTCTTTCGCATGCATCTCGGCAATATACTTTCCGCTGTCCACCGCACAAACATAAAGGCTCACGTAATTCTTTTGATTCGCCAACGCAATCACCGGCCATTCAATCTTTTCGTTTTTGTAATTCTTGTACGGGAAAGATCCATATCCAACCATATTGCTCGCAAAATGCGGCTTGAGTTTTGGCACTGTCTTCTGAATAAACACATGCAGCGTCTCAATCAGCTCCTTGCGATCGGCAGGAACAGCAGCAAGGTATTGCGCGACGGTTTTGGCTTTGGTGGCTTTAAACATGTTCATATTAGGATCTTTTAGCTCGCTTCTCCATTATCCCTCGCACCGAAGGGCTTATCACCTTATCAGTCCGATGAATACAACCAATCCAACAACAAGGGCGACGCTTCCCCTCCTTGAGTTGGCTAACCGCTCTCTCCACATGTTCCGTTCTCGTCTCGGCTTTCTTCACAAAGGTGACCCAACAAATCCAC
>CAZECR010000069.1:0-1549 GCA_964510495.1 uncultured Gammaproteobacteria bacterium | reverse complement strand
CCCTTGCCGAAGCCCGCACCAAATACGGCGGCGCAGCAACCGTAAACGACAAGGCAGCCGCCGCAACCCAGCTCGACAGCGCCCTTTCCAGACTTTTGGTGGTGGTTGAAAACTACCCGCAATTAAAATCTGCTGAAAATGTCCAAACCCTTATGAGTCAGATTGAGGGCACGGAAAATCGGATCAGCGTGGAACGTAAACGCTATAACGACCAGGTGCAAAGTTATAACTTAAAAGTTAAAACATTTCCAAGTAGCGTTATTGCTCGTTTGACCGGCTTTGGTCAACGCAACTACTTTGATGCTGCGGCAGGAAGTGATGTTGCCCCACAGGTTACATTTTAATAAACAACTTTTTCGTTCAAGAAAAATATTATGCGTGTACGATTTTCGTCGCTTTTCTTGGCAATTATTGGACTCCTGGCGCTCCCGGGTGTCCTTTTTGCTTATTCAAGCCCGGGTACGCCGAGCGGATTTGTGAATGACTACGCCAATGTTTTGTCTGATGATGAGCAGGATCTTTTGGAGGCGAAATTACAAGGTTTTGAAGCAAGCTCAACCATAGAAATTGCCGTAGTAACAATTCCGACAACTGGGGACGATTCGATCGAAGAATATGCCAACGAACTGTTCGCCGATTGGGGTGTTGGTAAGGAGGGTAAAGACAACGGTGCGTTGGTGTTGGTAGCGGTTGACGATCGCCGTATGCGTATTGAAGTTGGGTATGGCCTTGAAGAAACCCTGACGGATGCAAAAAGTAGTGACATCGTCTATTACCTGATGCAGCCGGCTTTTAAGGAAAATAATTTTTATACCGGATTAGACGAGGCGACCAATGCTATCATTCAAACAGTTGGGGGCGAGACGACTGACCAACTGGATGCGGCTATTGCCCAAAGTAACAGCTATGGTTTTGGTGATTACTTGTTCAGCGGCATCTTTGCCACCTTTTTCTTAGGCTTTGGGTTTGTTTGGTTCGCCAGCATGTTTGCCCGTTCGAAATCATGGTATGGGGGTGGAATAGCTGGAGCGGCTGGTTCGGGATTGGTGTGGTACATTTTTCACTCACTGACTTTTGCTGGAATTGCGCTCGTAGTACTGGTTCCGATCGGACTATTGCTTGATTTTCTCGTTTCACGAGGCTATCAAAAAAGCCTTAAGTCAGGCAATAAAACCCCGTGGTGGGCTGGGGGCGGCCGCGGTGGTAGTGGTGGTTTCGGTGGTGGAAGCTCCGGGAGTAGTTTTGGGGGCTTTGGTGGGGGTTCGTCGGGCGGCGGCGGGTCAAGCGGCAGTTGGTAGTGCCTCTTGAAAAACAAAAACTACTATGATATCGTAGGGCTGCGCCAAAATCTGGCGCAGTTCTTTATATGGAGAGGTGGCGCGGGGCGCACACCCAACTCTAATAATATACGGAGAGGTGGCCGAGCGGTTTAAGGCAACAGTCTTGAAAACTGTCGTCCATGAAAGTGGACCGTGGGTTCGAATCCCACCCTCTCCGCCAGTGATTTTATTAAGTACATAAAGGGTATTAGAGCGGTGGAAAACAAAGG
>CAZECR010000068.1:0-1566 GCA_964510495.1 uncultured Gammaproteobacteria bacterium | reverse complement strand
CACCGCGGTCGCGTAAATCTAAAAACACAATTTTACCCATGTTACGACGGGCATTGACCCAACCTTTTAAAATAACTTCCTGTCCAATCTGGGCTACCGTTTCGGTAGAAAGAATTCGGTTCATAAATAAAGGTTAAATACTTGACAAATCAAATTAATGATGATATATTCTGATGTTTTCAAACCGGAGGTGCTTGATGAAAACAGCCCCAGATTCGATCAGCCTCTTCTTGGCCATTTGGGCGGCCCTGAACGTCTATATGGCCGTTCGCAAGGAGCGCGACCGAGCCTCCCACCCCTTCACCCTGCTCACCAAGAAGTGGGGGTTGAGGTGTATGATCGTCGCGTACCCGTTCTTTTTCTACCATCTCTACGTTCAGACCCAGCGGCCAGGTTCGAGCGGACTCGGATATATTTTCCTTGTCTACATGCTCGGCAACGCGACGCTCGGATGGATGCTGAACTGGATGGACAAGACCCTTCCGTTCCCCCGCAACCAGTCGTGACATACCCCGCGCACAACCTGCGCCGTACCCGCCGCCGCTCTTCCCGAGCGCGGCGTTCTGTTTTTAAACGAACTTTTCAGCCATCTCTATGAGTCTATGTGCGTAGCCGTATTCATTATCATACCAGGCAACCACTTTGACTAAATTTCCACCAATCACGTTCGTCAATTTCAAATCAACTGTTGCTGAATTACTGTTCCCCACAAAATCTGAAGAAACAAGTTCTTCGTCCGTTACCCCCAAAATCCCTTGTAGATTTTTTGACTTCGACGCTTCGATCAGTGCGGCATTTACTTCTTCAATTGTTACGTCCTTTTTAAGAACAGCCGTAATATCCGAGAGCGATACAGTCGGTACTGGGACGCGAATAGCGAGACCATCAAATTTACCTTTCAGAACCGGAATTGCTTCGGTCGTTGCGAGCGCAGCCCCTGTGGTCGTTGGCGTAATATTTTCCGCAGCAGCGCGGGCGCGGCGCAGATCTTTATGCGGTCCGTCCTGAATATTTTGGTCAGCAGTGTAGCCATGCACCGTTGTCATCATCGCCTTCTCAATTCCAAATTTTTCTTCGAGTACAGCCATGACCGGTGAAATACAATTCGTAGTACACGAAGCATTGTTAATAACCTTTGAAGGTTCTTCGTTCAGTTTATCGGCGTTTACTCCCAGCACATACGTTGGTACACCACCTTTGGCTGGGGCACTGACAATGACGGCTTTGGCTCCTGCCGTAATATGCATTTCAGCACCTTCTTTGGTAGTAAATCGTCCAGTACACTCGAGCACAACATCGACACTCATTTTTCCCCACGGCAAAGCGCTTGGATCTTTTTCGGCAAATACCGGAATTTTAGTGCCGTCAACAATAATATTTTTTTCGTCAAAACTTACCTCGTGGTCATATGCACCATAGGAAGTATCGTGCTTTAAAAGATGCGCGAGGGTTTTCGTATCAGTTAAATCATTAATACCGACAAACGACACGTTCTTTTTTCCAAATCCGGCACGGAAGGCCTGGCGGCCGATGCGGCCAAAACCATTGATAGCGATAGAAACCATA
>CAZECR010000067.1:0-1692 GCA_964510495.1 uncultured Gammaproteobacteria bacterium | reverse complement strand
CTTTGGGCGATTATTTTAAACAAGAAGCGATTGAGTGGAGTTTTGAATTTTTGACGAGCAAGGAATATTTGGGAATTGATTTACGCAAACTAGCCGTAACTGTTTTTGGCGCTGATCCGCGTGTTCCTCAGCTACCTAAAGATGATGAAGCGGCTGCTATCTGGCGCACGTTAGGTGTGCCTGACCACAAAATTGCTTATTTAGAAGGCGGTGTTTTTGAAAGTAAGAAAAATTGGTGGGGTCCAGCTGGCGCTACCGGCCCCTGTGGACCGGATACTGAAATGTTTTATTGGATGGGTGAAGGTGAATTTCCGCCAGAAAGTAGTAATCCAGGAAACGATGAAGATAATTGGTTGGAGATTTGGAATGATGTCTTCATGCAATACAATAAAGTTGACGAAGGAAAATATGAGCCGCTCGCCCAAAAAAATGTAGATACAGGCATGGGTCTTGAACGCACTCTTGTTGTTAAAAATGGTTTTGTCGATGCTTTCCAAATTGATACAATGTGGAAAATTATTCAAAAAATTCAAACTGTTTCCGGCAAAGAATATATTGAAAACAAAGATGTGACGCGCTCCATGCGAATTGTGGCTGATCATTTGCGTACTGCTACCATGATCATGGGGGATGATAAAGGTGTTGCTCCAAGTAATGTTGATCAGGGCTATATCGTTCGCCGCCTTATTCGCCGCGCAGTCCGCCACGGTCGTCTTCTTGGTATCAAAGATCATGTCTGTTCATCGATTGCCGAAACCGTGATTGAAATTTACGGCGAGGTTTATCCAGAACTCAAACGCAACCGCGAATTTGTGATTACTGAAATGGCTCGTGAGGAAGCGAAGTTTCACAACACGGTTGAACAAGGCCTCAAGGAATTTGAAAAGTTAGTAAACGGATTTAGAATGGCGTTTGAAAAAACAGGCGTCCTCATTAAAGAAATTTCCGGCAAGCATGCTTTTAAATTGTATGACACCTACGGTTTTCCTTTGGAAATGACCCAGGAGCTTGCACTTGAAAATGCCCTTACGGTTGATGTGGCTGGCTTTGAATCAGCGTTCAAAGAGCATCAGGAAAAATCTCGTGTTGGCGCTGAACAGAAATTTGCTGGTGGACTTGCTGACCATAGTGAAATGTCTACCAAATATCACACTGCGACGCATTTGCTGCACGCAACACTTCTTAAAATCCTCGGTTCTCACGCTACGCAGCGGGGGAGTAATATTACTCAAGAACGCATGCGCTTTGATTTTGCGCATCCGGAGAAATTGACTCCAGAACAAATTAGATTAGCCGAAGATTTGGTAAATGGAGCAATCGCTCACGACTACCAGGTTAGTTTCGCTGAAATGAGTTTTGAAGAAGCGAAAGCCAAAGGCGCGATCGGATTGTTTGAAGATAAATATCAGGAAAAAGTAAAAGTTTATACCGTGGGCGATACCAATTCGCCAGCAACGGCTGATCCAACTACGCCAACGTACAGCCGCGAGGTGTGTGGTGGTCCACACGTTGAACGCACCGGTTCGATGGGCAAGTTTAAGATTGTAAAAGAAGAAGCGATTAGCGCGGGGGTTCGCCGTATTAAAGCGGTGTTAGAGTAATTGTATACCATGCTCAAAGAATTTTTAATGAAAGCTTGGTCGCTTCGTGTGCAATTCGCGAAATATTTTGTGATCGGCTTCAGTGCTTTTG
>CAZECR010000066.1:0-1694 GCA_964510495.1 uncultured Gammaproteobacteria bacterium | reverse complement strand
AACGCCTTTTTTCCATAAAGGTGAACTTCAAGGGGCGGTTATTCTTCTGGAAGAAACCATTAAAAACAAAAAAAATGCTTAATGAAGCAGTTTTTTGTTTTTACGGAGAGTGGAGAGTCGCAAACTAAGTTAGTACTAGGGCTGCTCTACTACGCAGCAAGCTTAATTGCCACTGGACAGTGGTCAGAGCCTACGACATCGGCATAAACTGAGGCTTTGGTAACTTTTGTCACAAGTTTCTTGCTCACAAAAATGTAATCAATTCTCCAGCCAACATTGCGGGCGCGGGCACCGGCAAAGTGGCTCCACCAGGTATAATGTCCATTACCTTCCGTAAACATGCGAAAGGTGTCCACAAAGTTCTGCTTGATTATATTGTCGATTCCTTCACGCTCCTCACTGGTAAAACCTTTGTTACCGATATTTTGTTTAGGGCGGGCGAGATCATCTTCGGTATGAGCAACATTGAGGTCACCGCAAAATATAACCGGTTTGTTCTTTTCAAGTTGGCAGATGTACTCCAAAAATGCCGGGTCCCATTGCTTGTGACGCAAAGGAAGGCGTGAAAGATCATCCTTGGCATTCGGTGTATATACTGTGACAACGTAGTAATCTTTAAATTCTAGAGCAGTAACCCGGCCTTCTGCATTTGGGTCGCCATACGCATCATTCACCAGGTTATATCTCTGTGCAATTTTTTCAGGAATGCCAAGTATCACAGCCAGCGGTTTTATCTTGGTAAATATTGCCGTGCCGCTGTAGCCTGGTCGCAGCGCAGAATTCCAATATTCCTCGTAGTCGGGCAGATCAACTTCGCTCTGATCTTGCTTTGCCTTAGTTTCCTGCAGACACAAAATATCAGGTTTGTACTTTTCAATAAAAGGTACAAACAGGCCCTTTTTATGCACGGCCCGAATTCCGTTAACGTTCCAAGAAATTATATGCATGGTGCTACAATATTTTTAAGGTATTTTGAGTGCGAAGAGGGCGCTAGACTACTCCTTTGCCGGCTCCCAAAGCTCAATAGGATTGCCCTCTGGATCATGCACTCGTGCAAAGGTGCCGACCTCTGGCATGGTGTTCCACTCTTCACGCTCTTCTACCTTCACCCCCTTTGCGACAAGTTCAGCAATAAGTTCTTTCAAATTCGAGACACGGAAGTTGATCATCCACTGTTTATCACTCTCAAAATAGTCCGTATTCATAGCAAATGGCTCAAAAACAGTGGGTCCTCCTTCCTGCTGCCACACATATTCGCTAATGGTAATACCTAGAATTTCTACATACCATTTCTTGAGCGCCGCCGGGTCACTGGCACGAAAAAATACACCCCCTATACCAAGAATATTTTTCATAATTTTTTGCTTAATTTCCAAAAATGTTACTCGATCTTTTTCCTGAATTCAAAATGGCTTGAATATTCGGCAGAACGACTACTATACCCTGGTTAATTAACCAATTTCGCGTTTGATTGTATTCTATCTCACAATCCATAACCCAACAAGATCGCCGCCGAAGCTCCTTGTTCCAACCAGAAGCTCTAACCAACTTCAAAGTCATGCTCGAACAAGAGGTTTGAAAAAACAGCGTAGTTGAGCGCTGTTTTCGGTTCTGCTGCACAAATTTGCAATTCTTGATCTGCGGAGAGGGTGGGATTCGAACCCACGGTCCACTTTCATGGACGACAGTTTTCA
>CAZECR010000065.1:0-1908 GCA_964510495.1 uncultured Gammaproteobacteria bacterium | reverse complement strand
GCTATGTTATCGTAATGATGCATTGGGGTGTGGAGTATGAACGTATTTCCAGACAACAAGAACGTGATCTGGCACATTCATTTATTGACCAAGGAGTAAGCGCGGTCATTGGCGCTCATCCGCATGTGATCGAAGAAAGCGAGATCTATAAAGGTAAACCGATTTTCTATTCGCTCGGCAACTTTATTTTTGATCAGTATTTCTCACAGGAAACACAGGAAGGGCTGAGCGTTGGGCTCGTGCTGCAAGACGGCGCAGTCAAAAAAGTATATGCGTTTCCGATGTTTGGAGTTAAATCTCAAGTACAGCTCATGAATGGTGCGCGACGCGACGATTTTTTAAATTGGCTTAATGAAAATAGTCGGTTAGATACTAAAAAATTTGAGGAGGGGAGAATTAATCTCTAATATATGTCCGGACATTCTAAATGGCACAATATTCAAGGCCGTAAAGGCAAGCAAGACGCTGTGCGCAGTAATTTGTTTACCAAACTTGCTAAAGGTATAACAATTGCGGCGCAAAAAGGGGGTGACCCAGCGACTAATTTTTCGCTGCGTCTCGCTATTGAAAAAGCGAAAGAAGTGAGTATGCCGAAAGACAATATTGATCGAGCGATTAAGCGCGGTTCGGGAGAGCTTGATGACGGTGTGCGGATGGAAGAACTGCTCTATGAAGGTTTTGGGCCCGGCGGAGTTGCAATCATGGTAAAAGCCGTAACTGATAATAAAAATCGTACGGCACCGGACATGAAACATATTTTTTCTAAACATGGAGGAAATATGGGTGGAGCGGGGAGTGTACAGTGGATGTTCGGCGAGTGGGGTACGATTATGGTTGGAAAAAGCTATTTAGAGAATGGACGCCTTGAACTCGAGCTTGCACTTATTGAAGCGGGAGCGGAAGATATTCAGGATGATGATGAAGGAATTTTGATTAAAACCAAAGTAGAAAATCTTCAGAAAGTTTTGAATAAACTTAAGGAGTTACATGTCGAACCGCTGCGTTCAGGTATTGAGTGGATTGCCAAAGATGCGGTTACGATTGACGAAGAGACGGGTGGCAAGCTCGAAGGGTTATTTGGAGAACTTGAAGACCATGATGATGTGGAAGATTATTTTACCAACGCTGCTTAAACCAAGCTATGCAGCAAGAACGTATCCTTGGTATTGACCCTGGTTTCGGCCGCATGGGTTACGGTATTGTAGAGCAAAGCGGCAGTGAATGGCGCTGTCTTGAGTATGGTTGTGTTGAAACAGATGCTAAAACGACGTTTCTTGATCGTTTGGCGGAAATTCACCGTGAACTTGAAAAAATGATCAAAGAGTTTAAGCCGACTCGTATGGCCGTGGAGGAACTTTTCTTTTTTAAGAATGTTACTACTGCGATTCAGGTTGCTCAGGCTCGTGGAGTTATTCTCCTAACTGCGATTGAGAACGGTTTGCCTGTTGATGAATTTACACCCCTCGAGGTTAAGCAGGCCATGACGGGCTATGGACGAGCCGAGAAAAGCCAAATGCAAAAAATGGTCCAGACTATTTTGGGTATGAAAAATCCGATTAAGTCTGATGATGCAGCGGATGCCTTGGCAATTGCACTTTGCGCCGGGCAGACGCTTTGGATGCAGCGATTAAAATAAAAATATGTCAGAATTATCGCAATTTATTCTTGTTATTCCTAATATACGCAGCGGACACAACGTGGGGGCAATGTTCCGGACTGCCGACGGTGCGGGTGTCGATAAAATCTACCTCACCGGCTATTCGCCGTGCCCACCACACCCACAGGTAGATAAAGTATCGCTTGGTGCTGAAAAATTCGTGCCGTGGGAATACGCCAAACAGACAGGAATGCTCCTTAAAAAACTCAAAAACCAAGGCTATACAATCGTTGGTTTGGAGCAAACGAAAA
>CAZECR010000064.1:0-2062 GCA_964510495.1 uncultured Gammaproteobacteria bacterium | reverse complement strand
ACATCGAGAAGGCCATCGTGACTAAAAAACGTAGCTACGCTTACAGCTGCAGTTTGAATTAATGCCTTGGGGTATTTTTTGATCAAGATAACAGCTCTGTTCTGAAAATCTTGAGCGGTATCAAAATTAAAATCAGGCAAGGAATTAATACCATTTTCTTTGAACCAAGTTTCTTGTGCGGTTCTAAAATTTTGGCCTCTCGGTATTGTTAAAACAGATGGGGCTAAATACCCGAACAGCACTTCTTGTTTTATTGAAGAAAAACCAGCCACGCCAAATATGGCATAATTACGATATACCCAAGGTGCAAGCAGTAGTAAAAAGACAGTCAAAAAAAGTAATATCTTCTTAAATTGCGGCGCATATCGTCCAAAGAGACAGTATACTACCCACACCAGAGCAAACAGTACTGGCAGATACACTGTTGTTGGACGAACCAAGGCGCTCAGCGCGAGAAGTACTGCAGAGACCACCAAAGGTTGTACCGGCAGACTTCCGGTATGCTCATTATTTTTTAATGCTTTGAGCATCGTCAGCAGACTCAGCAAAAAAAGAAAGGTAAAAAGAGTTTCCGTTAATAGTTTCGTTGAAAGTAAGGCGCCAAGGGGTTCAAATACCAAGATCAAACCCAGCCAATACACTTGCCGAGACGAAAAATCAAAAGCTTGTTTTGCTATTTTTTGAGCAAGGAGTGGTATACAACTTCCAATACCAATTTGTACTATGAGCAGCACCCAGACGGAATGAAAAATGGCTAAGAAAGGAATAATGAACGCTGGATATCCCGGAGTACGTGTGGAGTTAGAAAATAAAGGAATAGTATCTAAAGAAAAAATACCATGCTGAAGAACATTTACGGCTAACTCATAATAACCGTCAACTTTAGTGAAGTTCAAAAAGACCGCATAATCATAACCACTTGCCGCATAACTGGCCACCAATAAGGCAAGTCGAAAAGTGAATGCAGCGATAAAAAACCACCACCAGCCAATCTGGTATTTTTCTTTCTTTTGAAAAGTTGCTTGCTTAAAATAACCGACGATTCGATCGATGAGCTGGTTTAAATTATGATGTTGTACCACATACGCTCGACCAGCCTCATGGAGGGCGTGTTTTTGACTATAAAGCTCTTTGAGTACATCTGCCAATTCCAGGACACTGCCTTCTTTAAAACTATATACGATACCCTGTTCTGCAAGTAAGCCGAATGCTTCGCTCGAAGTAATTACAGGTAGACCCGCAGCGAGCGGCTCAAGCACAGCCTTATCAACGCTTCCTGTTCGGCTGGCATGAATAAAAGCAGACTGATCTTGAAGCAATGCTGGTAATTCAGCATAGGTGACCGCTCCTTTAAAAATAACTATTTTTTCAGCTTTAAGTTCAGTTATTAAGGTTTTAAGCTCTCGCAGATAGTCACTGTCGTCGGGCAAAATAGGCTCGCCAACAATAGTGAACTGGATATTCCCAGGCTGCATCGACTGCGCGGCTATCACAACCCCTTTAATAAGCGTCACCAGGTCTTTAGAGCGGCTAATACGTCCTACAGTGACTAGTTTAAAGGATTGACTTCCTACCCTCGGTAGAGCCGCAAAGGCCTCTGTGTTAATACCATGACCAACATAGGTGACTTTGGAAGTGGGTAGTCGAAAACTTTCTGGTGACGTAGTGAAAATTTGATCAACTAATTTTTCAGCAAGGCGTAATTGCCACGTCACTGAACGGTGAACGTACCAAAGTAAAGTTGGTTTTTTCCACAATTTCCAGAAAAAACCACCTAAAATAATATAGACTTGATTCATGTGTACCCAAACGCCATCATACTTTGCACGCCTTGAAATAATGTATCGATAAAAATTAATCAGATACTTAAGACGCGATTGCCCGGTTTCTTTTCCCAATGTCAAAATTTCAACATTGGCTGGTAAATCATACGATCCTTTTTGCAAACAGATAACTGTCAGTTTTTCTACCTGTAAAGCTAACCGGCGCAACCATTCGTGAAACGATCCTAAGTTACTGTCGTTTTGATCAACTTTTTGAGTAATGACAAGGAGTTTCATAT
>CAZECR010000063.1:0-2115 GCA_964510495.1 uncultured Gammaproteobacteria bacterium | reverse complement strand
TACAATTCTACTACTGGATAACACGCCTGTTTGGACTCAGTTTCGGACTCAAGCTGATGGAAAAGGGCGAGAAACTTGTCATTAGTCTCTACAGCGAACTTAAAGACGAGCATCCCCAAATGGCCAAAATCATTCAAGAAGAGCAGGAACATGAAGAACAGCTCTTAAAACTCATTAATAACAATGCCCTCAACTACGTAAGCGCAATTGTACTCGGACTGAACGATGCGCTTATTGAACTAACCGGCGCGCTTGCAGGCTTCACACTCGCTTTGGCGAACACCCGTCTCATTGCGGTTACCGGACTCATCACGGGCATTGCCGCGTCCATGTCGATGGCCGCTTCTTCTTACCTCTCCACCAAAGAAGACGGGACCAAAAATCCTTTTATGGCCGCCCTTGCAACAGGCAGTGCCTATGCCATGGCTGTAGCCATTCTTATTACTCCTTATTTCTTGCTCGACAACGCTTTTCACGCCCTAGCCGTAACACTCGGAAGTGCGCTCGTGATTATCCTGGTTTTTAATTTCTATACTGCTATCTCCAAAGGCATTTCGTTCCCACGACGCTTTTTGGAAATGGCGACTATTAGTTTAGGACTAGCACTCATTAATTTTGGTATCGGCTTTTTGATTCGACGCTATCTCCATCTCGAGGTGTAGTGACATAATTGAACAGGCCGACTATTTATATATATAACTTTTCTCTATGGAAACACATCTTGTGAACAAATTACCAATTATCGGCAACCCAGTTCCTGATCTCAACTTCCAAATCTATCACAATGAAGAATTCAAAAAAGCGAGTCTCGATGATTATCGCGGCAAATGGCTGATTCTTTTTTTCTACCCTGCTGACTTTACGTTTGTTTGCCCTACCGAACTTGAGGATATGGCGGATCATTATGCTGAATTTCAAGCAATGAATACGGAAATTATCAGTGTCAGCACCGATACTCATTTTGTCCACAAAGCCTGGCACGATAATTCTCCTGCAATTAAAAAAATTACGTTCCCTATGGCTGCCGACCCTACCGGCGTACTCTGCCATGAATTTGGCACCTATATCGAATCTGAAGGTTTGTCACTCCGCGGCACTTTTATAATTGACCCTGACGGTGTTCTCAAAGCATTTGAAGTAAACGATAATAGCATTGGCCGTAACGCAGACGAGCTCCTTCGCAAAATGCAAGCTGCTCAATATGTTCGCGAACATGGCGGTGAAGTATGCCCGGCCAAATGGAAACCAGGCGACGCAACACTCACACCTGGCTTAGATTTAGTTGGTAAAATTTAAAATGGAAACTAGTAGTACTTTATTTTTTAGAAAAAATAAAAATTATGGAAAACGAAAATAGACACGGGGGTTGGGAAGTTATCACGTATCCTGATACTCAAGATTTTATCAAAGATTTAATAGTGGGGCTCCTTGAAAAAAAAGCTACTTCGCCATTAACAGCGATACACCGTTATTCCGAAAAGTGTCACGGGCTCTTCCTTGACATAACAGATGTAGAAACTTTAAGCCCCGCACAGAGATCTGTTTTAAAAAATAAACTCGAGGAAAATCTTTCTGTTAAAGATTTAGCTTTGGTCGACCTACTTCACTCTTTTGTTGAAAAAACTAACCAACGAGAGCTGGATGAAAATCATAACGAAACCCTTTTATTAGAAATCAAAGGACTTGCCGACCAAATAGTTGAACGTGTACGATTAACCACCAAAGCCTTACGTCCACCTTTAGATCATGAACCAACGCTCTGAAAATCGCAGATTTTAAAAGCTGTAATTTTTAACCTAACTATATGTACGCTGCAAAAAATTACGATATCCTGATTGGCACCGAAGGCTTCAGTGAAAAATTACTCACCACCCACTTCACACTCTACCAAGGCTACGTTACAAATACGAACAAGCTCTCCGACCAGCTCCGTACACTGCTTGATAGCGACATGACTGCAAATCCAGAATATGCCGAAATCACCCGCCGCTTTGGCTGGGAATTCAATGGCATGCGCCTCCACGAATATTATTTCGAAAACATGAAAAAAGGCGGGGCTCAACTTGCAACAGGATCACCTTTGCAAACTGCCCTCGCGCAACAATTCGGTACTAT
>CAZECR010000062.1:0-2165 GCA_964510495.1 uncultured Gammaproteobacteria bacterium | reverse complement strand
GTTAAACAGTTAAGTCATTTTCAGACTTGATGGCTACAGCAGTTTGCAAAAGTTTCTCAAATACAGCCGCAGCAGTGGCAACTACAACAGCGACAAAAATTATAAAAAGGCCCATGGCGACACCACCCGCAATATCATCCTTGCTGCGCTGAACTATGAACAAGTAGGCTTCTGCCGGCACAATAAAAGCGACCAGGACTAATGCGCAGTATTTTATAGTTCGCAAAGCTTTCACCGAACGCTCTGAAAACACTTCATTTCGCGCTATATACCCAAGCAGCTTGAACGCTTGATAGAGCGCAACATAAAAGGCAATGGACGCTACGTAAGCATAGGCCAAGAATGGATCGTTGAAATATATTTGAAAGAGTGTGGCGTGCGCATTTCGGCCTTCAAGGTGCGGCTCCCAAAGCATTAGGACCAGAGTGCCCATGCCGAGCGCCACGATTACGAGCTGTAGAAATAGCGTCGAACTTCGTTTCATAATGATTCTTAATAAATAATACACTGTTTACATTTTACTACAGCATTTATCGTTTGTCAATATATATTTATTGTATTATGCACCACGTGAATTTACGTACTCGTGACTAGGGGTCACAAAGCAACAAGGGCGTGACTAAACAATCTTTCATGGACTATTTTTTTAGTATCCGCTAGAATGCTGATACTATGAATAGAATAGCCATCTTTGGCGAGCCAGGCAGCGGAAAATCTACCACTGCCAAGGCACTGGCCAAAGCTTTACACTGTAAAATAATTGAAGCTTCTACTGAAGTTATTTTTCCAATTGCCGCACATAGCACCAGGCTTCCGAGTGAAACAAAATTACTCGAGGCGCTCGGAGTACTTCCCCGAAAAAAACATTACGCCATATCACGTGATCAAGCACGGGAGACTTTTTTAAAACTTAAACAAAAATATTCCTCCGATTTTATCGCCAAAGCTTTACACGCACTCCATGTTGCCACACCAAAGTACAAAAATATTATTTTTTCTGGTTTACGCGGTATAGACAATGCCAAATATTGCCGCCTCCACAACGACCTCGTCGTCTACTTAAAAGCCGACCAAAAGGACTTGGTAGAAAGACTCTGCAGCGATCGAAAATACACCCCTCAAGAAGCGTTAGCGGAACTTAAAAAAGAACAAAAATTATTTGCCACCTATACAATAGAAACTATTGCGGACCTGGTTATCTCTACTTCAGAAAAAAGCATTAGCGAGGTTGCCGAAGCAATAACTACCAAGCTTCAAGCACGCAACCAAATGTGCGTACGTTGCGTAAATACCGGCAGAAATCCAGCTATCACGTTTGACCACAAAGGTTTTTGCACCATCTGTAGCGCGTATCTCAAAAATTTTGACCCAGCACATCTTAAAAGCGAAATTGCATTTTTAAAATCTTTTATTGGGCAAGGAGCTGGAAAATACGATGCTTTGGTTGGTATTTCAGGTGGTAAAGACAGTACTGCTACGCTCCACACTATTACACAAATGGGTTTTACCCCACTGGCCGTAACCCTTAATTTAGGGTATTTACCTGCAACTACTGTTACGCGCGCCCGGGCAACAGCAAAGCTTTTAAAAACTGATTATGAAGAAATAGATATTCGCGCTTACGTTCGCAAGATTGACCTTGAGTCCTACAAAAAAACAATCGCCCTCTACGAAGAACCTTTTACACTCGCAACAAAAATTAAATTCCAAAAGGCGTACGCTCTTGGGCGCAAACATTATTCAATAAAATGCAAGCACTCCCCTATTTTTGTTAGAACCTGCCAGCTCTGTCGCAGAATGGTAATACGATCATACTATAGCGAAGCACTGAAGCGCGGTGTGCGGGTTATGATTCTCGGTATAAACGAATGGACGAATCTGAGCGCTGCGCAGAATAATAAAAGTTATAAAGTATCCGGAGTGCGGAAGCTGCAGCCCAATAAAAATAAGCCGCCTGTTTATATTTTTCACGTGCCTTTTTTATTACAACGAACTAGCAAGCAAACTAAGAAAATTCTTGACTCCTTAGGTTGGAAACCCCCACAGGGCGAAGACTTCATTGAATCTAATTCAAACTCTTGTTTGTACGCTCGGTCAACCGAACGTATGGCGAAACGATTGCTTGAATTTCACCCAGACGCTACGAGGCTTGCCCGCGAAGTAAC
>CAZECR010000061.1:0-2282 GCA_964510495.1 uncultured Gammaproteobacteria bacterium | reverse complement strand
TGCCGGCCAAAGAAATGGATCTTTTGATTACAGCACAGCCCTATCAAACATTTCGAACGATTCCACAAGATTTTGAAAAAATGTCAGTGGTTTCGTATTGTTTGGCGCTCGTTGATAGTCTTACGGTGCTCAAACATCCGGAGCCACGGATTTTTTCGCTCCTGGCTAGTTTTTTGCAGGCGTGCGACGAACCCATAAAAAACTCCGAAATACTGGTCGCGAGTTTTAGTGTTAAGCTGCTTGCTTTATTGGGATGGCAGCCTGAGCTGGTTACCTGTTTGGTGTGCCGCGAAGTGCTGGGCGAAGAAGCCGGTTATTTCAGTATTGCGGAAGGGGGAGTGGTGCACGGGGTCTGTCGCAAGCCCGGTCAAACGGTGGCAGGTAATTCGCTGGTGGTGCCGCTCGGCGCGAATGAAAAAAAAGATTTTCAAAAAATATTGGCTGCGCCGTGGGCGGAGTTACGGGCGACTGTTGCGCCGTCAGTCCTAGAGCTCGTGCATTTATTTTTACTCTATCATTTTCAAGGAAAAAATCCGCCGAAGCGATTTACGCTCTCTGTATAAATGAGTAAAATTTTTTTCTAAAAACCGGGAAATAGTCGGCTGTGTAGTTTAAAAAGTATGATATGAAAGCGGCCAGTTCCGTCCGAACTTTTAACGGTATCGGACGGAACGGGCAAAGAGGCGTGCTAGGTGGCCTGATTTTTTTTGGCCATCCGTGCCTCGTGAAAGGGTTCGGTGTCCCACGACTGTCGTGTCTCGTTGCACAAGCGCAAGAGTCGAGGGTGAAAAGTCAGGTGTCCTGACGGCCACGCTAGTAAGTAGGTCGTATTATCGTGGTAGTTCGCGTCAGCGATCCGGGCGATTTTGGCAGCTTCGACCGGAAAGGCCTCGGCGAAAACGAGGGGGTGGCCGTTTTTTCCGATCACGAAGTAGCTGGTTGTTTTTGGTTTGATGCGCGGAAAGCCGTTGGTGCCGTAAAGGAATGTCGTGCTTCCGTTTTGGGCTGCCTGCTGTTCAGCTACGCGCGCATCTGCCCAGCAGCTAAATATCGAGCAGACAGGCTCGTCGGTATTGAAGTTGAGAGCGCAGAGGACAGAAGGGAGACCATAGGTTGCCGAGATTGTCTGAAAGAGCCAGCGATCGTCCTGTTCAAAGAGGAGCTCGGCGAAGCGGGGATGGTGGTGGAAGAGGTCGGGTAAGATCAGGCGGCTCAGCAGCGACTCGATAGCCTTGTGACCGGCGTGGTTGTAGAGTTCGGCCCAGAGTAGCGCTCGTAACTCCAAGAAATCGGCTAGCAGGTACGGGTGCGTGACTGCGATGGTTTCGCCGACGATGGTGAGGTGTCGCCACAGCTCCGCTGTTTTTTTTGCGAGCAGAGCGATGCGATTATGGTAGGGAGGGATGGGTATGCCCCAGCGGGCATACGTGGCCACCAGAACACTCACGTCAAGCTGCACGTACGACAACGAGTCGATAAACGTATGAAGCTTGCCATGAATGCCGGTATCCTCAGCAATTGCTGCCGCTATCAGCTCTTCTGCCTTATCAGGAAGTTGGAGGCGTTTTTTGAGCGGCTGCCAACTTTTTCGCACCTCTTCGAAGTGTTGCAGGATCAGGCTGTCTTCATCATACGTCTGCTCGCTAATGACCTTGAGCGCGTCACCTCCGGCCACTGTTTTGGCATCGTGAATAAGTTCCACGATCACTTGTATGGCCGTTGCCTCGAAGTCCCACTGGTGCTCGCGGGCAACGAGGACAGCCAGCACTGCGGCACACACTGAATGTAGTAGGCGGCTATGCTCCGTTGTATGCGGTGGTGGAGGTTCTTGCTCTCCCGACCCGACGCGGTAGATGGTGAGTCGTTGGAGTTGGTGGATATGGCCGAGTCGTTCGATTCCGAGCGCGCCAATAAGTTCGGCAATAAGTCCGCCTGGCTCAATTTGAACTGCAAACGGCAGATGTGCCAGCGTCAGCACCGTTCCGATCACGTTTTTTGGTACGGTTAGATTGAGATCGTTGCAGGGGGTCGGTATAAGGGTGATGCCCCATGGCTGGAGCGTTTGATGCTTCGGGGGGTAGGTTTCTGGATTTTCCAGCACGGCAGCTTTCCTCGTAGGGCAAGGGTTGTTAATGAGCTGTGGTCTTATATCACGGTCTTATATCTAAGGCAATTATTATTTTTATAAAAATAATCGGCGCTCAATCTTGGTTGATGCCCATATCAATTTTCCACTTGCCTTTTTGGCTAAAAACAGCTACGCTAGAAAAGCTTTTAAAAAT
>CAZECR010000060.1:0-2288 GCA_964510495.1 uncultured Gammaproteobacteria bacterium | reverse complement strand
AATAGCAAATCAAGCGGTCCTTCAAATTGTTTTAATTTGACGCTTGTCGCCATAGAAATTTATTTTTTGAGATTAACATGCACTTCATCCAGCGTTTTAGTCGGAAGCGTTGATGGCGCGCCCATCATGAGATCTCGAGCATCGCCGGTCTTGGGAAAAGCAATTACTTCGCGAATGTTGGGTTCGCCGGCAAGGAGCATAACGATACGATCGATACCTGGCGCAAAACCACCATGCGGAGGAGCACCAAACGTAAATGCTTCAAGCATATGACCAAACCGATCGCGCTGATCTTGTTCGCTAATCTGCAGAAGATCAAAAATTTTCTTTTGCATGTCGCGAGTATGAATACGGATACTACCACTACTGAGTTCAAAGCCGTTCAAGACCAAATCATAAGCATTGGCGCGAACTTTCATAGGGTCAGAATCAAGCAGCGCCTCATCCCCTTCTTTCACACTGCAGAAGGGATGGTGCATAGCTTGAATATTTCCTTCTTCGTCTTTTTCAAACATTGGAAAATCCAGCACCCATGCAAATGCCAGTTCGTTAGGGTCATTTTTGTCTTTACGTAAATCTGGTTTGTCGCTACCATATTTTTCAACCGATTCAGCATAGGTGAGACGTGGGAATGGCGCGTTAGAAATGGTTTTTTCCGGAGCCACTTGTTTAACTAATTCAATAAACATCGCTTCCGTGTAGGTCAAAATATCTTCTTGCTTTACGAATGACATTTCAAAATCAAGCTGCGTGAATTCTGGCTGACGATCCCCGCGCTGATCTTCATCGCGGAAGCAGCGAGCGATTTGGAAATAGCGCTCAAATCCCGATACCATGAGAAGTTGTTTAAATTGCTGCGGTGATTGCGGCAACACATAAAACTGTCCGGAATGAAGACGAGACGGAACAATATATTCGCGCGAACCTTCTGGAGTACCCTTCATCAGAATCGGTGTTTCAACTTCCAAAAAACCATTGTCGTGCATGTAGCTGCGGAAAAAGGTGATAATTTTATCACGCAAGCGAATATTTTTCTGCATGCGTTCACTACGTAAATCCAAGTAGCGATATTTTAAACGTAACTCTTCAGTAATTCCTTTGGTATCTTTGTCAATTTCAAACGGTGGAGTTTCAGCTGTATTTAAAACTAATAATTCTTTCAATAAAACTTCAATCGTACCCGTAGCCATCGCTGGATTTTTTTGTTTTTCTCCGCGCTCCTTAACAATACCGCGGACTTCAATTACCCACTCCGGACGCACTTCTTTGAGGCGCTCTTGTGAAGCCTCATCTAGTTCAGCGGGAACGCCCACGAGCTGCGTAATTCCACCGCGGTCGCGTAAATCTAAAAACACAATTTTACCCATGTTACGACGGGCATTAACCCAACCTTTTAAAATAACTTCTTCGCCAATTTTACTCGCTGTTTCAACCGATAAAATTCTTGAGTTCATAGGACAATATCCAATAACTAAATTATTTTCCAAACTGTTCCGCCATTTCTACCAACCGATGGGCGTACCCGTACTCATTATCATACCAGGCAACAACTTTCACTAAATTTCCACCGACCACATTGGTCAGCTTCAAATCAATCGTTGCTGAATTACTATTTCCCATAAAATCTGACGAAACCAATTCCTCTTCGGTTACACCCAAAATTCCTTTTAAATTTTTGGACTGCGACGCTTCAATCATCGCCGCGTTCACTTCTTCAATTGTCACCTCTTTTTTCAAGACCGCCGTAATATCGGACAAGGACACTGTTGGAACTGGTACACGAATTGCCAAACCATCAAACTTGCCTGTCAAGGAAGGAATTGCCTCGGTAGTTGCGGTTGCTGCACCAGTTGTCGTTGGTGTAATGTTTTCAGCAGCTGCGCGAGCGCGGCGCAAATCTTTGTGCGGACCATCCTGGATATTCTGATCTGCCGTATAACCATGTACTGTGGTCATCATAGCATTCTCAATGCCAAACTTTTCTTCGAGTACGGCCATAACCGGGGAGATGCAGTTAGTTGTGCACGATGCATTATTGATAACTTCAGAAGTTTCCTTGGAAAGTTTATCCGAATTTACACCAAGCACATACGTAGGCACACCACCCTTTGCTGGAGCACTGACAATTACTTTTTTTGCTCCGGCTTTGATGTGCATTTCTGCACCTTCTTTAGTCGTAAAGCGACCGGTACATTCGAGCACTACATCAACGCCCATCTTTCCCCACGGCAAAGCGCTTGGATCTTTTTCGGCAAATACCGGAATTTTAGTTCCATCGACAATAATAT
>CAZECR010000059.1:0-2405 GCA_964510495.1 uncultured Gammaproteobacteria bacterium | reverse complement strand
GCCTTCCGGTGGATGCTACACCGCACACCCTGCGCCACAGCTTTGCCACCGACCTCCTCGACCAGGGTGCTGATATGCGCTCGGTACAGGAGCTGTTGGGGCATAAAAATATCGTCACCACGCAAATCTATACGCACGTGACTAATAAAAAATTGCATGATGTGCATGCAAAGTTTCATCGGGGGAATAAGTAATTTGTATGAGTACTTCTAACAATGAAAATAAAAAATATTTGGAATATTTTGCTAATTTTGTTTCGATAATCGCACCTTTATCCATTTTTCTGTATGTTTATGGTTTAATTTACTTTAAAGTATATTATTCAGTTTTAGGAATAAATAGTAAGTTCTTAGACTTTTCAAGTAACGATTATATTTTTAAGGGAGGATCTGAAATTTTAAATTTAGTTGGCATAACTGTATTTTTACCATTTTTTCTTAAGTTAAGGCAGGTAATTAGACTCCAAAAAAATGCTGAAACAATAGAGAAGGAATTTGAAAAAAAACTTGAGGTTGACACCGGCTCTACGGACAGCGAGTTCAGAGAGCTTTTTATAAACTACAAATCTAAATCAAAAGAAAACTTGATATTTTTAAATGATCTTGAGAATTATTTAAACAAAAGAATTCTTTTTTTACAAAAAATATTTATGATAGTTACTGCTCTTGCTGTCAGCCTATCATGCTTTTTTATTTATAAAGAAAACCTGAGGGATGCCGTCAGGTTTATAGAATATTCGATTTATTTCATTATTGGAAATGTAATTATAAAAATTGCCCACGTACATATACTAAAAAATTCTTCGGCTTTTATAATTTTTAACTTCATATTTTCAGTGCTGCCTTTATTTTTAGGAGTCTACTTATTTTTAATTCCCGGTTTATTTGGTTTTTTTGAAGGATTAACAGATCTTAAAATAAAAGATTTTCAGAAGGTGAATATATATACAAGCGTAGAAGATATCAAAGAGGTAGATTTAATTTTATATTCAAAAGATATATTTTTTATTTTGAGAGATAAAAATTTAACTTTAATACCTCTCGCAGAAGTTAAAAAAATTGAAAATTATAAAGAAGAATTAGCTTGCTTTGTTAAAAATAAAAAATAAAGTTGTAATTTTTAAGCTAACCCAACTCACTCGGATCCCAACACGTTCTAAAATCCTCATTCAAACCATCAAGCCTCGCCATTTCCTCGCCTGTCAGCTCAAAATCAAACACCGCCAAGTTCTCCCCTATCCTCTCCGGATTCGTGGACTTCGGCAAAATAATATTGCGATGCTGCAGGCTCCAGCGCAGCATAATTTGAGCATTGGATTTACCGTGTGCCTCGGCAATGGCGGTAATAACCTTGTCTTTCTGTCGCTCACCATGTGCGAGCGGGCTGTAGGCCTCAAGAGCAATGTTGTTACTTGCGCAGTACTCGAGCAATTCTTTTTGATACAAAAACGGATGAAATTCTACCTGATTCACCATGGGCATGACCTTGGCATACGTTTTCATTTCCTCCAGGTGTTTGATGGTGTAATTGGACACTCCAATCGCCCGGCATTTACCAGCCGCATACAATTCTTCAAGCGCTCGCCAACTGTCTTGGCGCGTACGAGGTTCCGGCCAGTGAATAATGTAGAGATCAAGGTAGTCGAGGCCGAGAGCATCTTTCGACTTCTCAAAGGCTTCAAAGGCCTTTTCATACCCTTGGTCGCCATTCCAGAGTTTCGTGGTTACAAAAATTTCGCCGCGTGGCACGCCGCTTTCGCGAATCGCCTCCCCTACCTCGCGTTCATTGCCATAGATCTTGGCGGTGTCGATGTGGCGGTATCCTGCAGCCAGCGCAGCCAACACAGCGTTTTTTACTTTACTACCTGTCGCTTTCCAGGTGCCAAGTGCTACGACGGGAATTTCTACGTTATTGAAAAGTTTTTTTGTTTGGAGCATATTGTTTTCGTTGATTAGTTATCGCCATCAAGTAATGGTATTCTTGGTCAGTCAGATAGCCCGCGGGTTTACTAAGCAATTCTTCGAGTTTTCCCATTTTTAGCTCATCATCCTCTGTAAAACTAGGATGATACCACTCTTTGGCGCCTTGAGTTCTGGCGGTATTTAACGCCTCGATCTCAGCCTGTCCTTCTTTACTCGCTCGTTCGTTTTGTGATTCAAGTTTGCGCACGTTTGCTTCAGGGATAAAGGCACGATGCTCAAGTGCTAAAAATTGCTCTACCAGCCGATCAAGTTCTTCTTGTTCATGTTTGAGCAATGGCTCACCCTTCTTCCAAAGCGATACAATGCGCTCTTTAAGCAGGCGCAGATCATGGTCATGCGAAGCTGTATTTGCTTCCGATCTTTTTGAGAAACGGGATTCAGTTGATGGCATACATAGAGAATTAATTCTGTCGTAAGTAGGTA
>CAZECR010000058.1:0-2739 GCA_964510495.1 uncultured Gammaproteobacteria bacterium | reverse complement strand
TCTGAGAAGCACCGGGTGGTAAAAAGGATAATTGCAGCGTAGTGTTCGGATCGGCTGTGGCAGTTACCTGCACGGCGTCACCGGTCTTGGCGGACAGACTCAGTGTGGGTGTGGTCGCTGCACGAGTAGGGGAAAAAAACATGAAGGATGCGAAGAGGCTCGCGAGAATGATTTTTAATTTCATATGCAGAAAAAGTATAAAAAATATGATATTTATTTAGTATAGCACAAGAAGAGGGTACAAAAAATAGACAAGGGCAAATTCGTTCGGCAAAAAGAGAAGTGGGGGTTTAACTGGTGGCTTTTATGGGTTTTGGTGGTAGTTTACGTATGTTACTGGAAGCACGATTCCTGTTTTTTATTTTAGGTGTGGATTACTCAGTTTACAAAAAATAGATCATAGCCTTAAATACTTAGTGGAGGTGCTTTATGCGTGAAGGTGATAGTTCTGTGAAAGACGGGGGAGAAGAACTGTTTGTGTCAGAAGGTGTTGCTGCGGACGAAAAGTCGAGCAAAACACCGCTACCACCCGAGTTGACCCAGTCAACGGGTCGCCTCGCAGATTCGTCGACTACCCCGCTTGTCGCCATGCGCCAGCTGACCTACCTCGAAAAGCACGGGCGGACGATCGGACTTATCGCAGGCGGCGGGATCGCGTCGTTCATCCTGCTTTTTGCTTTGCTGCAGCTCTTTTTCGTGTACGGCCGTTAAACGGCCGATAGATTCGAGTGAGCGCGGGGGGGGGCTCGTTCACTCGTTTCTGATTTCACTGTACGATTTCTTCATTGATTATTTTTGTGATAAGCGGAATAGTTTCGACGCGAAGCGCTAAGCCGTCAGGTAATTTGTGGTCGTAGGTGGTGTGATGCGGACGCTCAGTTTTGGTAAAAACAATATTTTTATTGTTAAAAAATTGGACGAGTGCTTCGGAAGTATTGTTTTTTGGTACAAATTCAATATGATCAAAACCGCTTTTTTGGGAGCCGTCTGGTTTTTGGTCAGACAGTTCTAAGTAAGCAAGTGGGCCGGCAAGTGTCGGGATAGGGGTTTTTAGCTTGATAAGTGCAATACGCCGACCCGCAATAATTGATTGATACAAAAAAGATGCTTCAAATTCAAAAAAAGCACGCATAATTGTAAATTCTTCATTGGTCGAGCACCGGTAACCGAAGTGGTCAGGAGTAATTTTCCCTTCCAGGCTATTCCCAACAATGAATTCGTTAAATGTTGCTAGTCGTTGTTCGGCCTGGACAGAGAAATGTTCAATGGTCGAAAACATACGGTAAAAATAGTTATTTTATTTTCTCATGTAAACGCTGGTAAGTAAAGATAAAAACACCCTCCTGTGAAGAGGGTGTTTTTAGTAGTCGGCGAGATTGATATCTGTTGTGATTAAACGTCCCCGGCGTCATACTTTTTGTCGTCGCGGCCTGTTTCTGGAGGATTGCCTTTTTGTGGTGCGGTGGGTAGTTCATTGTCACTCTCTTCGTCGAAAAAATAGATCATACGTTATGTGTTAAGAATAAGCGTTTAGTTTTTGCTGCGCCGCACGGTAATCAGGTGTTTACCTAAGATGCAGTGTGCAGCTTTAAAACTATAGGTACCGTAACTCGTTAAAAAAATAGTGTCAATAAAAGTTTTCCACATGCACTGCATAATTTTTTTATTTGGGTGCCGTTATGCTATAGTCAGTAGTATCGAAACAAATTGGGTGAAGTAAAGTTCGCCCAGGAGACTCATATGGATGATGTTATTCGCTGGGGGCTACCTGTTTTACGCTTACCTGCTGCCTCATCGGTTACACCGGGTCGCTTGGCTATTTACCGCGGCCAGGATATGCCCGATGCGTCTGCGCAGCCTGAGGTATGGCCGCTTGTGCTCGAGCCAAAGCTTTGCCCGAGAGAGTTGGTCATAATCGAAAAAAACGGGAGTGATAGTTTCCTTGCTTGGGTAGAGACCCTCGCTGGCGCTGGTCATGTCGTGTACGCGCTTTCCGCCTACTTTCCGCCGGAAATTATTGACTGCATTTTGCGTGTACTGTGGCAGTTAACTGCCGAGCACCCCGAACTAAGCCTTTTGCCTGCGTTTGTGGAACTTTGGTACTTTGACGGTGGCTACGAAGCGCTGTGTCAAGGTAAGGTGCCTGTCGGCGAACTCCTGCTCGAAGGCCACCGAGCCTTTGAACTGGCTGCGGATCGAAGACTGGCGAAGCCATCCTCTTTTATTTCGGTCATCAAAGATATGGGTTTGTTGTAGGCGCTTTTCAAGCAGTCTCAAGAACACCCGTTTCTTTGTTGAATAGGCCAGGCGTACGCTGATACCGTGCGCCTGGCGAACCTTATCAAAAATTTTAAAATAAAAAAGACTGGAGTAGATCCAGTCTTTTTTATTTTTAGAGTGTGCTTGATGTAGTAAGTATTGTTCGGCGTTCGTCGACTTTGGTCCAGTCAATTGCTTTAATGAAGCTTTGGATATAATCAGCACGCTTGGTGCCGTAGTCAATGATGAAGGCATGTTCGAATACGTCCATGATTAAGAGCGGTACGCACCCAGCCAAGTGTCCGGTGTCGTGTTCGTTGACCCAGCAGTTAAAATAACGATCGGCGAGTGGGTCGTAATAGAGAATGGCCCAGCCAATACCGCGCAGTGCGCCGGTCGCAATAAAATCTTTCTGCCAATTTTCAATAGTACCGAATTGTTGCGCGAGGGCAGTTTGCAAAGGTGATCCTGTTGCAAGTT
>CAZECR010000057.1:0-3032 GCA_964510495.1 uncultured Gammaproteobacteria bacterium | reverse complement strand
GCTATGTTATCGTAATGATGCATTGGGGTGTGGAGTATGAACGTATTTCCAGACAGCAAGAACGTGATCTGGCACATTCATTTATTGATCAGGGGGTAAGTGCGGTTATCGGTGCCCATCCGCACGTAGTACAAGAAATGGAAATGTATAAAGGAAAGCCCATTTTTTATTCGCTGGGGAATTTTATTTTTGACCAATATTTTTCAGTTGAAACTCAGGAAGGATTAAGCGTTGGTCTTGTGCTCCAGGACGGCGAAATTAAAAAGATATATACCTTTCCGGTATATGGAGTAAAATCTCAAGTACAGTTGATGGCAGGTGCGCGTAAAGCAGCTTTCGATACCTGGTTTAAGGAAAACAGTCGCGTTGACGAATCAATTTTCAATACCTTGATTAAGCAGTAAGTATGGCCTATATTATTTGCGATATTGATGGAACGCTGGCCAATGCAGAGCATCGTATGGCCGCAATTCAACAAAAACCTAAAGATTGGCCGTTGTTTTTTTCTAAGATTGCCGAAGATGAAGTGTATGCTGAAGTTGAATATTTTTTAAAGCATCTAGCTGATACCAGAATTATTTTTGTAACGGGCCGACCTGAAGAGTACCGCCGGCCAACCGTTGAATGGCTAGGAAAACACGGCTTTGTTGCCAATGAATTATTTATGAGAAAAACGGGTGATTTTAGGCAAGATAATCAGGTAAAGCAGGAGATTTACGAACAGCAAATTTTGCCGAGTATGGGGCCGCCTGTTTTCGTAATCGATGATCGCAATCAGGTGGTTGCGATGTGGCGCTCACTTGGGCTGACCTGCTTCCAGGTGCGCGAAGGTAACTTTTAGTGAAATACTTTTATGTCTGGATATTCTAAATGGCACAATATTCAGGGTCGCAAAGGTAAACAAGATGCAGCGTACATTGTTAATAATTAATTTTAATATATGAGTATAAGACGATTTGGAATGGCAGCTGGATTAGCCGCGCTCGAGGCTTGTGCAACCCCACAGGGCGGGCTTAAAGATGACATCCGCCCGGCAATAGTTACTTCTAGTCCAAACGAGAATGAAAAATTAACAGTGGTTCCGGCCATAGCTTCCGGTGATAAAATTGACGCAGAGACTCTTGAACTTCAACGCTTCCTAGAAGCTGACCCAGAAATTAAGGAGATCCATGCGGCTCAAAAACAGGTCGGGCACAAGATCGGCTATTTTTATGCCCTAAGAGAAAGGTTGGGTGAATTTAATTTAGATAAACTCACGGAAGAACAGGTCAGAACGGACTTAAAGGCTCTCCGGGAGACATTCTTTCACCAGAATGAAGAAGTCGAGACGGTGGTACTCGGTAAAATTACCAGTTTAATTCAGCTGGATAGGAAAGGTGTTAATTCAGAAGCGACCATTGCTAAGGATATTAAAGATTATTTGGACGCAGAAATTGCTAAATGGAGAGCTGAAGATGGGAAGCTTATTGCTCGGCTGGGAGAGTTAACCCAGGAAAAAAGAAAGGTGTTTGAAGGGCAAAGAAAAAAATAAACTATGTCTGGACATTCTAAATGGCACAATATTCAGGGTCGCAAAGGCAAGCAAGATGCTGCGCGCAGCAATGTATTTACCAAGCTCGCTAAAGGTATTACTATTGCCGTCCAAAAAGGGAGTGACCCGCAAACAAATTTTTCACTTCGCCTCGCGATTGAAAAAGCAAAAGAGGTGAGTATGCCAAAGGATAATATTGATCGCGCAATTAAGCGTGGCTCCGGAGAACTTGACGACGGCCAGCGGATGGAAGAATTGCTGTACGAAGGTTTTGGCCCGGGTGGCGTCGCTATTATGGTTAAAGCCGTGACTGATAACAAAAATCGTACTGCGCCGGATATGAAACATATCTTTTCCAAGTATGGCGGCAACATGGGCGGATCGGGAAGTGTGCAGTGGATGTTTGGGGAGTGGGGTACAATTACAATTGGAAAAAGTTATCTAGAGAATGGACGATTGGAACTTGAACTCGCGCTTATCGAAGCAGGGGCCGAAGATATTCAGGATGATGACGAAGGAATTTTGATTAAAACTAAAGTAGAAAATTTGCAGAAAGTGTTGAATAAAATCAAGGAACTGGATGTTGAGCCGCTGCGTTCGGGAATTGAATGGATTGCCAAAGATGTGGTTGCAATTGATGAAGAGACGGGCGGCAAGCTCGAAGGGTTATTTGGTGAGCTGGAAGAACACGATGATGTAGAAGATTATTTTACAAACGCTGCTTAACCCAAGCTATGCAGCAAGAACGTATCCTTGGTATCGACCCGGGCTTCGGCCGCATGGGTTACGGCATTGTAGAGCAAAGCGGCAGTGATTGGCGCTGTCTTGAGTATGGGTGTGTGGAGACAGATGCCAAGACAACATTTCTTGACCGACTGGCCGAAATTCACCGCGAGCTTGAAAAAATGATTACAGAATTTAAGCCTACTCGGATGGCAGTAGAGGAACTTTTCTTTTTTAAAAATGTTACCACCGCTATGCAAGTGGCTCAGGCGCGCGGTGTTATTCTTTTGACGGCAATTGAGAATGGTTTACCGGTAGATGAGTTTACCCCGCTCGAGGTAAAACAAGCCATGACTGGGTATGGGCGAGCTGAGAAGAGTCAAATGCAGCGTATGGTGCAAACTATTTTGGGCATGAAAAATCCGATTAAGTCCGACGACGCTGCAGACGCGCTCGCTATTGCGCTTTGTGCCGGGCAAACGCTTTGGATGCAGCGATTAAAATAATTCTATGTCAGAACTACCACGTTTTATTCTCGTTATTCCTAATATTCGCTCTGGGCACAACGTTGGCGCCATGTTTCGAACGGCCGACGGGGCAGGTATAGATAAAATTTATTTAACTGGTTACTCGCCCGTGCCTCCGCACCCTCAGGTAGATAAAGTATCGCTCGGCGCCGAAAAGTTCGTGCCGTGGGAATACGTCAAGCAAACCGGAACGCTGCTTAAAAAACTCAAAAACCAAGGCTATACAATCGTTGGTTTGGAGCAAACGAAAA
>CAZECR010000056.1:0-3207 GCA_964510495.1 uncultured Gammaproteobacteria bacterium | reverse complement strand
AAAATAGAAAAAAACAAAAAGATTTAAAAAGTGTGTATAAGGATGCTCTTGAAACTTCGCTCGAATATAAAGAATTAATGGATAAAATGAAAGCTCTGCGGGAGAAAAAAAAGCAGATTGAAGAAAATACCAAAGCTCAGTTCACCAGTGAATTCAATCAGCTGGATGCCTACAAAACAGATCTAGAGTCGGACCTTGTGCTCCTTAGCGATGCAGCATTATCTCTTATGATGAAAGGCGAACAAGTTGAAGTACAGGACGAATACCATAATACGTACGATCCAATTTTTAGTGTTAAATTTAAAAAAGCTAGCTAATCTATGAAAAAAAATACCACTCTCGTTCTGGCCGGAGTTGCAGCAATCGTACTTTTTATTGTCGGATATTTTGTTTGGATCAGGGTGTATGTTCCAACCGAAGGCTCAGTCGCTAGTTTGAATGGAACTCAGCGCGCTGTACCTCAGACACCTACAACGCCAGATGAGACGCTTCCTGCTGAAACTCCAGCCGGAGCAGCCGCTCGTCCCGCAGCGTCCGCTTCAAGTGACTACGAAAAAGCACTCAATGACTATCGGTCGAGAGGTGCCTATTTCCAATTCGTAAATTGCGCTGGAAATCCAGGTAGTTTGACGCTCAAACGCGGTACGGTTTTTATGCTTGATAACCGTGATAGCAAGGCTCATAAGATAAAAGTGGGGTCAGTTACCTACAATGTGGCTGGGTACGGCTATAAATTGGTTAATCCACAAACTCTCGGACTTAACCACATTACCTGTGATGGCGGGGGAGCGGCGGCAGTAAATGTACAGCGCTAGGATGGGTTTTTTGCTCGTCTTGACGATAGCGGGTTTTTATGCTATCCTATAAACAATAATTTGGGCAACAATAGTAACCTAAGGTTCCCAAAAGAGGTCGAACAATTTATACATACGCTCTCAAAAAACATTTTGGGAACAATTCCCTTAGAATATCTCTATGGCCTTTGGTACTGATCGTCAAATGTTTGACGTGGATCTTACCTGCTCACAATGCGGTGCCCACGTTTCACAGTTGCCTTTTCAACCTTCTGGAGATCGTCCGGTTTACTGCTCTGACTGTAACCGAACGTATCGCCAAAATCGTACTGGTGGTGCTGGAGGAATGGGTGGCGGTATGAGTCGCGGTCCTCGCGCTCCTCGCCAAATGTACAGTGTCAATTTGAACTGTGCTAGCTGTGGTGCTCAAATCACTCAGCTTCCTTTCCAGCCAACCGGTGACAAGCCAGTTTATTGCCGAGACTGCATGCAGGCTCGTCGCAACAGCTAAGCTTTCACGCTGAAACTTAAACCCCGCGCCTTAGGGCGCGGGGTTTTAAGTAGCGGTTCTAAAATTGGGGTAGAACTATTTTTTAGGAGGCATGCCAGCGTTCCAACGAGGTTTTTCACCTGTTTTCCAACAAATAAGAACTAAGACTGCAATAAGTGCAATTGTTTCCGGGACAAAAGCAAGTAAAGTATTGTTGATTGAATCGGAAGCGGCGTCGATACGCAAGAAATTAAGCACAATAAGCACAACAAAAATTGCTAAAATAGTCCAACCTTGCCAGGTAGCGGGCGTCCAACCCCAGCCATAGGTCTTAGCAACAAACCAGTATTTTTTTGGGCTGCTGGGCATAGTATTCATGTTTTTTTGGTCCATACGGTACATTAAAAGTTAAATAATACTCGTAGCCTACCACATTTAAGAAAAATTTTCAAAAAATAGTAGTGTATATTTCTATGAAACAAGGTGAAAAAATTCTCATGGCCCTTTCGGGGGGTGTTGATTCCGCAGTTGCTGCGGCGCTTTTGGTTTCGGAAGGTTATAATGTTACCGCTGCGTACATGGTAAATTACGACGGTAAAAATAATCTGGGCGAATCGTGCTGGGTGCCCGAGTACCAAGATGCAGTTCGTGTTGCAGCCGCTATTGGTATTCCAATTTTAAAATTTGATTTTACAAAGGAATATCAGGCAAAAGTTTTGGAATACATGTTCAGTGAATACGAAGCGGGACGCACTCCCAACCCCGATGTTCTTTGTAATAAATATATTAAATTTGGTTTTTGGCTCGATAAGGCGAAGGAGCTCGGTTTTGAATATTTGGCTACCGGACACTATGCTCGAACAGCAATCAATATGGGGCCGGCAGAGAGTAGTGTTCACCTTATAATGGCGAAAGACGATAATAAAGATCAAACCTATTTTTTACACCAGCTTAGTCAAGAACAGCTTGCCCACGCTTTATTCCCGATTGGCGAGTATACTAAGCCGGAAGTTCGTGAACTCGCTAAAAAATTTAATTTACCCGTGGCTGAAAAAGAAGAAAGCATGGGGATTTGTTTTGTAGGTGAGGTTCCGATGAAAGAATTTTTGCAAACGCGTATCAAACCCACTCCAGGAAAAATTATTACTTCTGGTGGCGACGTGCTCGGTGAGCATGAAGGTTTGTCGTTCTATACGATTGGCCAACGCAGCTTTGGAGTAACTGGTACGAAATCTTTGGCTGTGAAAGGTCAGGATACTAAGCCTCTGTATGTAGTTGGTAAAAATTTTGCGACCAATGAACTTGTTGTTGGTTTCGATACTGATCCCTTGCTGTACAAAAAAGAAATAAGTCTTACACAAATTCACTGGATTAGTGGACAACCACCTGCATTTCCATTAGAATGTGAAGTGCGACTCCGTCATCGTCAACCGCTACAGAAATGCACTGTTCACGAAAATGGTAGTGTTACTTTTGTGGAGGCACAGCGCGCTCCAACTCCGGGGCAATTTGCAGTTTTTTACCTGTCCTCGAAAGAGGGTAAGGAAGGTGAATGCTTAGGCGGAGGAGTAATCGAAACTATTTAAAAAATTGTATGCTTACCAGCCAGGAACTCCGTCAAAAATACATTTCTTTTTTCCAAAGTAAAGGCCACGCCGCCACTGCTTCGGCTTCGGTTATTCCAGACAATGATCCTACCGTACTTTTTACAACCGCTGGCATGCATCCATTAGTGCCGTATTTACTGGGTCAAAAACATCCATCCGGCACACGTCTTACCAACGTGCAAAAATGTATCCGTACCCAGGATATTGATGAGGTCGGCGACACCCGCCACATGACCTTTTTTGAAATGATGGGTAATTGGTCTTTGGGCGATTATTTTAAACAAGAAGCGATTGAGTGGAGTTTTGAATTTTTGAC
>CAZECR010000055.1:0-3234 GCA_964510495.1 uncultured Gammaproteobacteria bacterium | reverse complement strand
TAAAAAATCCCGATCAAGTCGGGATTTTTTATTTGTGCACCAGGCGCGAAGGACTGGTGCAGTGAGGGGTGGCTGCGAACGGCGCTGCCTAGCGGAGCCAGGCGGCTTTGTATCGCCAAAAAAGAATGAGTCCGCTGAGCGCCATGCCTGTGCCTACCAGGACCAGGGGAAGCGCGGCACCTTCTCGGTTCGTGACAAACGGAGAGGAAACGAAGAGCATGTAGAGAGTGAATATGAGCATGAACACTCCCTTGAGAATGCTGAGGCGAATCGTCGGGAGCAGTTCTTGGGGGATGTGAGCAAGCTTCCAGGTATTCTCGAGCGTGAGTCCTGCATACACGATGCTGGCAAATATCTCGAGAGCCCATCCCGAGCCACCAGTTACTGGGTCGGCGGCGTGGAATAGGTAGAGAGCTCGACAGATCGCAGCAGTTACTGTGATGCCGCAGACGGAGTATAGAGGTGTGAATCCTAATGTCCGCCCCATGATGAGGCCGGCTTGCAGACCGATTATCAATGCGGGGAGCCAGCTAATGACCAGCCACAGCGTGCGATACGTCTCGTTGAAGACTAAAAGGGCGTAACGATTCGCGACCACCCCCTCGGCGATGGGGGTGAAGAGGATTGCTGTAGCAAGCGATGTGAGCACGGGTTCTAGCTTCAGCGCGGCTCCCTGCCAGATGAGGCGGGTAAGCCGGATTTCATCATAAATGGTCTGAAGTATGACGAATACCGGCAGCCAGATCACGCTCGAGAAAATATAGCGCGGGATAACGTATTCCCGTAAGGCGTTCGCTGTAGTAGCGAGCATCATGATGAGGCAGAAGGCGAGCAGCAGGTGCTGAGGACCTGAACGTGATTTCGACATGGTGTCCCTCCCTTTAAAATAGCCCTGATCAACGGAATATTTTGTAGGGAGAGAACGTAGTACTCTAGCCTTTTTAGTAATAAATGTCAATAGAATACTGGGTTTCCCCGCTTGCTTTTTTGGCCAGTATTTGGTACTCTTCCCAAGTAAAAATAGGTTTTTAATGCTGTATGAAAAAGATTGTTATTCTCATGGGACCGCCTGGAAGTGGCAAAGGAACGCAGGCTAAAAAAATTGCTGAAAAATATAATTACCGTCATATCTCGACCGGTGACCTTTTACGTGCGCTTGATGCTGATAAAAATGCGCCTGCTGAAGAGCGTACTGCAATGGAGCAAATGAAACAAGGAATACTCGTTCCCGACTGGCTTATTTACCGCCTAGCCTTTCGCGCCATTGACAGTGCTCGTGCTGCTGGTCGTGGGGTAGTTCTCGACGGGGCTATTCGTAATATCCCGCAAGCTGAAGAGTATCAAAAATATTTTAAAGAACATGATTTAGAAAATGAAGTGATTGCAATCGAGGTCGCCCTCTCTGACAAAGAATCGTTTGATCGCTTGGGCCGGCGCCGTGTCTGCTGTGAATGCGGTGAAATTGTTCGACTCACCAGCGAGGACTCTGATCCAGCAGCCTGCCCTAAGTGTGGTGGTGCACTGGTGACGCGCGCTGATGACGCGGAAGATGTTGTTAAAAAGCGTATCTTGCAGCAGGGTAATAAGGCACTTAAACCTATTATTGCATTTTACAAAGCGCTTGAGGTATATGAAACGGTTGATGGACGCCAAACGATTGCGGAGGTTGAAGCGAATATTGAAACTATTTTGAAACAAAAATAAGCTCTACTTTTTAATTGTTTTTTTGTGTTAATCAAAAACAAAAAAGAAATTGTGCTCATCACAGAGAATGGTGTATTGATGGGTCAGATTTTACAAGAGCTCCGCACCCTCTGTAAACCAGGCATGTCTACCTATACCATCGATCTTTTGGCTGAGAAAAAGATTCTTGCAGTCGGTGGTAAACCGGCTTTCAAAGGGTATATGACGCATGCGAGCGATACTCCTTTTCCAGGAACGATCTGTGCATCGGTGAATACCGATCTTGTTCATGCTATTCCACGCCGTGAAGTAGAATTGAAAGATGGTGATATTTTTACCATCGATATTGGTATGGAGTATCCGGCCGGGAACAGTAAGCAGAAAAATACTAAACGAAAACGAGGTTATTACACCGATACAGCAATTACCTTTTCAATTGGCAAAATTCCGGAGGCTACTCGCGAATTACTTCGCGTTACCAAAGAAGCCCTGGAAGTTGGTATTCGGGCGGCGCAGCCGGGGAACAGTGTGGCAAGTATTGGTAAAGCAATTGAGACCTATGTAAAATCGCAAGGTTCTTATGGCGTCGTGCGCGACCTTGTAGGCCACGGTGTTGGACACGAAGTGCACGAGCAACCCAATATCCCTAACTACTATGACCCAGGGTTAGAGTCGGTTATGTTGAAACCAGGCATGGTAATTGCTATCGAACCGATGATTTCTATTTCCAAAGAGCATCGTGTGGTTGCGAAACCCGACGGTTGGACGATCGCCATGCGTGACAACGCGCTCTCGGCTCACTTTGAGCATACGGTCGTAATTACTGCCAAGGGAAACGAAGTGGTGACAAGGCGTCCGAATGAAGATAAAGAAGTACTGTGGTAAGTATGAATATTTTGGCTCTTGACTATGGACGTAAACGTATTGGTATCGCTTGGGTAGATACGGGAATTAATGTTGTCTTGCCGCTGGGTGTTGTGGAAAATACTGGCGACGCCGTTTATGCCAAACTTGCCGACCTTATTAAAAAGGAAAATGCCAATACTGTTGTAGTAGGTTTGCCAACTGGAATGGATGGCAGTGAAAATGAGAATACTAAAAATATTCGTGCTTTTGGTGAAACGCTCCAGCAATCAATTACCACGGCCGTTGTTTTTTTTGATGAACGATTTTCTTCTCGCCAAGCAGACGCGATGGGCAATGGCGTGAGCCGGGATGAAAAATCGGCGATGGTGATTTTAGAAGGCTACCTTGAGTCATTGAAGCATACATAACAAAATAAAAAGTATAAAAGAGCGGCTTTGTACTTTTTATTTTGTGCTTTTCTATGTTATCTATTGTTCTGAAGCGCCAAGATTTGCGCGAGAGCGATCAGTTCATCACGCTCTTTACGGATGAATCCGGGAAGCGGGAAGTGCTCGCGCGCGGCATCAAAAAAATTACCAGCAAATTGTCGGCATATGTATTGCCGTTTTTTATTTTGGAAACAGAATGCGTGCCGGCCAAAGAAATGGATCTTTTGATTACAGCACAGCCCTATCAAACATTTCG
>CAZECR010000054.1:0-3249 GCA_964510495.1 uncultured Gammaproteobacteria bacterium | reverse complement strand
CGCGACCGGATATTATAAAAAGCTGCGTGAACGCATTATTAACGACCGCAACAATTTCATTGTCTCCGTTACCAAGCTCAAACACTTCACCACGTACCCATCTGACGCTACATTTGTCCTCATTAAACCAGACGAAAATATCCGTGAATTATTTAAACGTACTGTTACGCAAGCTCCGTTTAATCTAATTAGGCCAATTTCCGAAACACATTTTCGTGTTTCGCTTGACCCGCAAAAATACACCAAAGAATTTATCAAACTACTGATTAAAATTGACGGTCAGGTATAACTATGGAAAATTCTAAAACAACAAAATTATTTTTACCTCGGGCAAGCAAAACCAGCACACTCCCCTTATACTCGGGCCCGCTGTCCGCCGGTTTTCCATCCCCAGCTGACGACTACGTGGAAGACACAATTGATCTTAACGATCTTTTAATTCATAATCGTCCGGCAACGTATCTGGTTCGCGTTAGCGGCAATTCTATGGAAGGCGCTGCAATTTGTGATGGTGACCTGCTGGTAGTTGACGCCTCACTCCGGCCAACGCATAATAAAATTGTAGTCGCAGCAGTAGAAGGCGAATTCCTCGTGAAACGCTTTTGGCAGGATAAAGGCAAAACCTGGCTCAAAGCCGAAAACCCGGACTATGCCCCACTCCTTATTAACCCCGACGACAATTTTACCATTCTCGGTGTCGTGACCGGTGTGGTTCGTCAAGTAAAATAACCTCTGTGTCCGAAGTCTTTGCTCTCGTCGATTGCAATAATTTTTTTGTCTCGTGTGAACGAGCGTTTCAGCCTGCCCTTGAAAAAGTACCGGTAGCCGTTTTGTCGAATAATGACGGCTGTTTTGTTTCGCGTTCCAAAGAAGTAAAAGACTTAGGTATTCCTATGGGAGCGCCGTACTTTAAATACAAAGATATTATCCAAAAAAATAATGTCAAAGTCTTTTCCTCAAATTTTTCACTCTACGGTGACATCTCGCAGCGGGTTATGACGACCCTTGAACAATTCACTGATGAAATAGAAGTATATTCCATCGATGAAGCTTTCTTAAAATTTACCGGCGACCAGGGCAACGAAGTCGTGGGGCAAAAAATTCGTCAGACCGTACGCCAGTGGACGCGCATTCCCGTGTCAATTGGTATCGCCAAAACTAAAGTCCTGGCCAAAGTGGCCAACCACATGGCAAAAAAATACCCTCAGTTTAACGGAGTGTGCGATATAACGAACGAAGACGTTAGTTTTATTCTTCACGATTTACCCGTCGAAGAACTCTGGGGAATAGGACGCAAATCCACCAAAAAATTAAAAGCACTCGGGGTTACTACCGCCGGGCAGCTTATCGAACAACCGGACACGTGGATCCGCAAACACCTCAGTATTACCGGTCTCCATATTGCCTACGAACTTCGCGGCATCCCCTGCTTCAAGCTCGACGACAACCCCGAACCAAAAAAAGGAATTATGTGCACCCGCTCCTTTGGCAAAGCAGTAACCAGCAAAGACGAGCTTAAACAAGCGGTCGCCACCTACACTGAACGAGCCGCTGAAAAAATGCGTGCCGATGGCCTGGTTACGTCCTATTTTTATATCTACATTCGCACCAACCGTTTTAACCTGGATAAAAAATATATCGGCAGCAAAGGTTTTCACCTGCCGGTCGCTTCTTCATACACGCCATACCTGGTGAGCAAAGCCATGGAACTGGTTGACGCCGTGTACCGCGATGGCTACCGATATTATAAGGCGGGCGTGTGCTGTGTCGGACTTTTACCCGAATCTACCGTACAACAAAATCTGTTCACGCCCGTAGCCTTTGAAAAAAATAATAATCTTATGAAAGCAGTTGACCGTGTTAATCGCCACTTTGGCAAAGACACGCTTTTTATTGCTGGCAGTGGCATTAAAAAAGAATGGAGCATGCTGAGCGACCACAAATCTCAACGATTTACAACAGCGATTAAAGAAGTGCCTATTGTTAAATAGCGCTTGACACACTTTTTTTAAAAAGATATACTCAAAACCATGAAATTGTATCTACTACAATTATGTAAAAGTACGCTACTATACTTGCCCTAAATCCGCTCAAAAGGCGGTTTTTTTAATGAACTTCTATGGATCAAAAAAATAAAGATTCCCTCCTTACCACTGCCAAACAGCATCTTGCGGGTGTTCAGCTTACAATTGAAGCGGCTATAAAAACTAAGGAAGCCAAAAATAGCACCGCTCAAAAAGAAACCTTACGGATGTCTGCCGGGGACGCTATCACTGAACGAATACTGACCGCCCATCGCCAAGAAACTGTGGGACAACTTAAACAACTTTATCCTTCACCTTATTTCACGCGGCTAGAATTCGAAACCAACGGCGAGAAAAAAATACTCTATTTTGGAAAATTTTCTTTTAATGAAGAAAAGATTTACTCATGGATTACTCCGGCGGCGGCTCTCCGTTTTGAAGCAATTGGAAAAGCTTCCTACCAACGACCAGATGGCAATGCCCAATCTGGAACAATACTCTCAAAAGATCAATACCTCATCGCTAAAGGAAAAATTCTCTTTCTAGCGACAGAACAAACCCATGCTCCGCGAGAGCTCATTTATCAAGAACACTTTACTCGTGAAAAGACTGGTTTTATCTTACCTGAAGTTGTAGAACTGATGGAAAAAGCTCAGGACCAAGTTATTCGTGCGCCTTCACAAGGACCTTTAATTATTTCCGGCCCTGCTGGGTCTGGTAAAACGACACTAGCTTTGCACCGTGCCGCATATCTAACCCAGTCACCTGAAACTGCTGAATTTTTTCCTGCCGACTCGATTCTCATCCTGGTACAAGATGCTGGCACCAAAGAATACTTCTCACACCTTTTGCCAGAACTCGGCATTAATGGTGTAGGAATAGTTACTTTTAGCGAATGGGCGCTCGGCGCACTCAACATTCAAGATCACGTCTACACTCGCCAAATACTCGAAAATGAAACAGAGAACTTGGTCTATGAATATGCCAAGTTGCAGGCGTTAGCGGAATCAGTAGAAATACCCTATACAAACAAGATATATACCCTGCTTGAAAAAATATACCAGCCACATTTTAATTCAAAACAACAGCAGCTCTTAACTAACCAAAAAAACAAAAAGATTCTCGATCGTTTTGATGTAACACTATTGCTTCGTTGTCAATTTAATACTAAAGGAAATTTTTCGAGAGAACGAGAATATTACGAAGAACAAAAGAATGGGAGTTA
>CAZECR010000053.1:0-3518 GCA_964510495.1 uncultured Gammaproteobacteria bacterium | reverse complement strand
AGATAGACTTGTGGTTTCTATCACCTTTTGTGCTGTCAAATTGTCAATGAATTTTTCTTTCTCACTTTGAGAAAGAAAAAAGAGAAACCCATATATGAAGTTGCTCTTTTTTCTTTCCAGTATCTCGAACCGTGCGGTGGGCCAGTGTGGCGAAAGCCGGTAGACTTAGAAGAGTGATAAGTTGTAAGTTGCTGGTCGTTTTCTGTGTTTATTTTCGCTTCATCAGTATATGGGTTTTGCTAGGGGGTGTCAAGGGACAAGGGTGTGGATAACATGGTTTAAAAAACTATACACATAATTTTCTCGAATTCATTGACAAATTATCAGATTTATTGTTGGAAAATATGCCGTGTGGTATACCTATATCCGGCTCAAATAAAACATACCCCCGGGAGGAGTCCATGCGAACCGATCGATCATTTCAGCGTAGAAGAAAAAAAGTACCGACCGATAAAAATATTGTCGGCGTGCAGTGGGGCGACGAATGCAAGGGCAAAGTCGTTGACCTGTACGCTGAAGGTGCTGACCTAGTCGTACGCTTTGGCGGCGGCGCCAACGCCGGACATCGAATGGTGGTGGACGGGGTTCCGTATGTCACCCAACTCGTACCAAGTGGTGTCGTGCGGGGCAAAGAGGGCGTCATCGCCAACGGCTGCGCAGTCGATGTTGAGTCGTTGCTGCGCGAGATGGACACGCTTACCAAGGCAGGGTGTGATGTACGACTCTTGATTTCGGATCGCGCACCACTCCTCCTCCCGTGGCACAAAGTCATTGACGCGAGCAACGAGAGCACAAGTGGCGCACAAAAAATCGGCACCACGAAGCGCGGTATCGGTCCTTGCTATGCGGACCACTACAATCGCATCGGCCTCATGGTCGGCGCGCTGCGTGACCCAGAGCGTCTTCGTGAAGAACTCTGGCGCTACAGCCAGCAGCGACTGATCGCAAACCCATCCATCGCGAGCGACCCACACCTCAATCCGGAAAATTTCATCGACGACCTGCTCGTAGCAGCTGGACAGCTCAAACCGTTCATCGTCGATACAGCCGAACTGCTCCATACCGCGCTCGAGCGCGGGAAAAAAGTATTGCTCGAAGGAGCACAAGGCTGCATGCTCGACATCCATCATGGCACGTACCCTTTCGTAACATCGTCAAGTACGACGGCTGGTGGTATGTGCTCGGGCACAGGTCTGGCAAATAGCGATATCGGGACAATCACCGGTGTCGCCAAGTGCTACGTGACGCGCGTGGGCGAAGGACCGCTGCCTACCGAACTCCCTTCCGACACAGGCCCTGGCAAGCACCTCGCCGAAGTCGGCAACGAGTTTGGCACCGTCACCGGACGCGCGCGCCGCGTCGGCTGGCTCGACCTGCTGCAGCTGCGGTTCGCCAAACGTCGGACGGGGATGCGCGAACTAGCCATCATGAAGCTCGATGTGCTCAATGGTATTGGACCTATCCAGGTCTGCACTGGCTACCGGCTGCCGGACGGCAGCACGCTAACGCGATTCCCCAGTGAAACCGATCTCCTCTCCCAGGTGGAGCCCATCTACACGACCTTTGAGGGATGGGACAACCTCGGCGACGGCACGTTCGACGGGCTACCGCCCGCGGCCAGGTCGTACCTCGAATTTATCGAGGATGATCTCGACTGCCTCATCGTCCTCATCGGCACTGGCCCCGAGCGACACCAAGTGATCGTGCGCTGAGCGCCTTTCTCCACAAGACCCCTGTCGGCAGCCGCTGACAGGGGTCTCATCTTTTTTATTTTTGATTGCGATGTATCCACCATTCGTCTGTCAGGTCGCCGTGTGACCAACTCAGTGAATCTGTTTCAATAATTTTTGCAGCCAGTTCTTTTCCTAAATCAGTGCGCAGCCGTTTGAGCGCAACTTCAATCCAACCAGTAGCACGACTATTACCAATATCCACTTGTTCTTTAAGTGACAAAATCCACTCCAAAATATCGGCATCTTTCGCATAGAGCGCTTCTGGTATTTCTTTTTTCTGATATTCATCAAAACTTTGCTGAATATCTTTTCCAAACGGCAGACCACCCGCTAATTCATCAATTGCTTTTTGTTCCGACTTTTCAACGTATTTTAAATTCACGTAGTTTAAATCCGATACCCGGCTTTCAGCGAGATCGTGGAACAAACAAATCTTCATTACTTTGCCTACATCTACTGCCCCGTCCAGCATTGCCAGCGTGTACCCGATAAACACTGCACGGTTGGTGTGTTCAGCAACGCTTTGACTACCTGTCCCGAGCATGTGGAAACCACTGCGTGGCGTCTTAGACAGACCACCAACTTCGAAAAGAAAATTAACAACAGCATTGAGATCAACCATACGTAGGTGTCTTTTTATTTAATAGAAAAAACAGTATACCCACTGGTTTGCTGGCTCTTTTCTTTTTTAAATAATCGATCGAACCAGTCAAAAATCTTGGTGCGTTTAGAGAACCACGGAAAAAGATTCATAGCTGTTGCTAGAGCCCCTCGAACGTTCTGGATCTCAGTCGTTGAAAATTGACGAGTGAGATAGCGCCAGCCATCGCTGGTAAAACGAAAAAAATCCTGATAATAACCAGGCATAGGATGGTAATAGAACAAAAAGGGCGCATAAAAAAAGGCGCAGCCACCTGGTTTTAAAACGCGATAGACTTCGGCAACTGCTCGAGCTGGCTCTTCAACATGTTCTAAAACAGCGATACAAATAACCGCGTCCACACTATTGTCCGCAAGCGGTAACTGATGAATGTCCCCTACGATATCGGGGTGATAGTCAGCTACTTTATCTAAAATTTTGTAATCAGCCTTGGCAATAGCGTCTTGTATCCAGGACGGCGCTTCAGAATTTCGATTATTCCGACTTTCGTCTGCGCGTAATCCTCCACCAATATCAATAATCGTTTTATTGCCGGAAAAAATCACTTTCATCTTCTCTTCAAAAAATGCATCCCAAGGAGTCATACCTGTATGTAAAATATAAATAGTGATTGTCTACGCTTGTTTGCTTTTTCGCCACTCCGCAATTTTTTTATGGTCGCCCATCGTTAAAATTTTCGGCACTTTCATACCCATAAAGTCTTCTGGCCGTGTGTAGTGGGGATATTCTTTTCCCATCTCATTTTTTTTCTGACCAAAGGTTTCTTCTGTTAAAGAATTGTGATTGCCAAGGACGCCCGGGATTTGCCGCGCTACCGCTTCAACGATCGTGAGCGCCGGCAACTCTCCACCAGCCAAAACATACTCGCCCACCGAAACACGTTCATCCACTAATTTATAGACGCGAGCATCAAACCCCTCATAACGTCCAGCGATCAATACCAGACGATCAAGCTTGGCAAATTTTTCAGCCATGCGCTGATCAAATTTTTTACCAGCCGGATCCATGATAATTACTTTTATTTTTTCTTTTGTCGCTTTCCCTTTTTGCTTCAGTGCCTTAATACTTTTAAGACAGTCATAAATGGGCTGCACTTGTAAAATCATACCCGCTCCCCCGCCGTA
>CAZECR010000052.1:0-3656 GCA_964510495.1 uncultured Gammaproteobacteria bacterium | reverse complement strand
GTGATAAGGAGTAATCCTTTTTCGGCTGTTCGGAATTTGTTAATGCCGTCGGCGACAATACGGAGCGCGTCAACATCGAGGCCGGAGTCAGTTTCGTCGAGGACGGCGTAAGTAGGGTTCAGGAGGGCGAGTTGCAATACTTCGAGGCGTTTTTTTTCGCCGCCGGAAAAACCGATACCCAGTGAGCGTTTGATGAACGCCGGATCAATATTGAGGCTGTTCATGGTCTCGGTTACTTTTTTGTGGAAGTCGAGCGGGTTTTGTGGTTCACCACTAATTGCCTGTACAGCTGTGCGCAAGAAGTGTCCGACGGTAACGCCAGCGAGTTCGGGCGGGTACTGCATGGATAAAAATAATCCGGCTTTGGCACGTTTGTCGGGGGAGAGGGAAGTAAGGTCTTCACCATTTAAAAGTATTTTGCCACTTGTGACGGTATATTTGGGGTGGCCAGCGAGCGTGTTAGCTAACGTCGATTTACCAGAGCCGTTGGGGCCCATAATTGCATGGACTTCACCCGGGTTGATGACGAGGTCCAGGTTTTCGATAATAGTTTTTTTGTCTGTGGTGACAGATAGTTGTTGTAATTCAAGGGCCATAACGGAAGTGGATAAGATTGACAAAACGCTTAAAAAATGGTATATAGGATGCAACATCCAGAGGTTCAAGAGCGGTAGTTTAGGTTACTGTTCTAGAATTTCCGGACGTACAGTTCTTCGCAAGGAGGATACACTATGGCATGGCTCTTTGACCGTTGGGGAGACTTGTTCCAGTCAAGCGTGTTTGCAGGAGTTCTTGCCCTGCTGCCAGCGCTTTTGCTGGTACTCATCATCGTGCAGATCGCGCTCATAGTGACGCGGAGCACGCTTGTCGTCGGCGCGGGTGCCGCGCTCCTTTTTCCGCGGCAGGCCAAGATCGCCGCGCTCATCGTGGCTGCCCTCTTGGTCGCTCTCACCTTCCACCCCTAAGCTTGGGCCTGCTCTCGCTTAGTTCGACCCGGTCCTCGTGACCGGGTTCGCTGTTTTTAAACTTTGCTGCAATGCCTTGAGCCCCAGGAGCGCACAGCGCATACGTGTTGGGTTTAGGTTCTTAAGGCCGAGCAAATCTAAAAGTGTTTCACCGGTTAGTGCTTGTATTTCTTGTTTGGTTTTGCCTTTGATGTGCTCCGTAAGTAGGGAAGTGGCGGCCTGCGAAATGGCGCAGCCGTCCCCCATGTAACCAATATCCTCGAGTCTACCACCCGCATCAAATTTAAGAAAGAGTTCAACCTTGTCGCCGCAGAGGGGATTGAATTCTATAAAACTGATATCAAAAACAGCTAGCCTTTTTTTGTTCAAAGGGTGGCGATAGAGGTCGAGGAGAAGTTCAGAATAGACAGATTCGCTCGGTGTCATATATTAATAAATAACGCTTGCGCTGAGCCCGATAAGTATGATTATTGCTGCTGGTAAAAGGCTTATGAGTATGCGCAGTGGTCGGGGGAGCGTGTTATTTTTCTCATAGATGTAACCTCCAAGACCGGCGATGAAAGCCCAAATACAAATAGTGGCGCTAGCTAGTATAATTGCCGCGGTAGTGTCAGAAAAATTTTCCAATAGAGAGAGGTGAGGGAAGAACCTGGTTAGTTGGAGAGTAATGTTCAATAGAAAAGCAAAGATAATTGTCGGTAACCACAATATATAGGTGAGCGGCGTAATCCCGGTTACAATAGTTTTATTAAGTACGATAAATACAGTAGTCGTTAGACTTGCTCCGGCGGTGATAAGGGCTGCGGCATATCTTGTTTTCATAGAGTTTACGCAAACAGTTTTTTTACCTCTTTAATGCCGATAACAAGTTTATCAATATCTTCGGTAGTATTGTACACGCCAAACGAAACGCGAGTGGTACCGCCCAGTTCTAAATAATCCATGAGCGGCATGGTACAGTGGTGCCCGGCGCGAACAGCGATGTGGTGGCGATTGAGTACTTCGGCTATATCGTGCGGGTGAATGTCGGGAATGACAAAAGAAATAATACCTTTGTGCGTAGCAATATTTTTAGTTCCGATCAGGCTTGCTTCCGGTGCTAATTTTTCGAGTGCGTAGCTGAGCAGCTGATTATCGTGGGTTTGAAGTGCGTCCCAACCAATAGCGGAAACAAAATCAATCGCTGCACCAAGTCCGATTGCTCCCGCAATGTTCGGGGTGCCGGCTTCAAATTTGCCTGGTGCGTCAGCCCAAGTGGCCGATGTGTAGGTGACGCTTTGCACCATGTCGCCACCATAAAAAAATGGTTCGAGTGTTTCGAGGTTTTTCTTTTTACCATACACAACGCCAATGCCGGTTGGTCCATAGAGTTTATGCCCGGAGAAAACCAGATAATCGCAATCAAGTTCGCGAACATCAATCGGGGTGTGGGCGATTGCCTGGGCAGCATCAATGATGGTGACGGCTCCACGCAATTTAGCGAGATCAATAATTTTTTGGATTGGTACGAGTGTGCCGAGGGTGTTCGAGAGCGCACTGACGCTCACAATTTTTGTTTTGTTATCAATAAGTTCGGCGGCCGAAGCAAGGTCTATTTCGGTGCTTTCAGAAAGCTCAATAAATCGCAGTTCAAAATCAAATTCTTTGGCCATTTCTTGCCAGGGGATAAGATTGGCGTGGTGTTCGAGGCGAGTGAGAACGACGTTATCGCCTGACCCAAGGTTCTTGCAGAGACTGTGAGCAAGCAAATTCAGTCCGTGCGTTGTACCGGACGTAAAAATAATTTCATCTGCGTCGGCGCCGATGAAGCGAGCAATTTTTTCTTTCGCATTTTCGTAAGCACTGCTGGCCTTCTCGCTAAGTGTGTACACACCACGATGAATATTGGCGCGATAGGTGGTGTAATAATCGTTCATGGCATCAAGCACGACCCCGGGTGTCTGGGTGCTTGAAGCAGTATCAAGATAGACCAGCTCAGGCTGGTTTTGGAAAATAGGAAAATCTTTTTTATAGGTATTCATAGGAGTTTCAGATTAATCTTCAAGTAACCAGCTCACAACAAGGAAGCTTACAGCTTCGAGCCCGATTACGCCAGAGATGTAGCGGACGTTTTCAAAAAAGATCCCGACGACAATGAACAGGCTGCAGCCCAGTATGCCGATAATTCGTGAAGCCCCACTCGCTGTTTTGAGTGATTTTACGCGGGTCATAGCCAAAAAATACGACACTACCAGACAGAAAAGATTAAAGAGAAGTGGTGCCCACCAGGTTGTTTCGCTTCGTTCAAAAGGGAAGTGACCAAGCGCTAACCAGATATTAGCTGCAAGAAGCGCGAGTGTGATAATAATTTTGCATACTTCGCCGAATGTTTTTGGAATAATTAATTTTGCTACGCGGTTGGGATTATTCAAGAAAGTTTTAATGCGACCAAAAAAAGCGCGTTCAATACTAAAGAAAATAAAAAACCAGAGTAAGAGGGGGATGATTACGCTGCTCGTGATGTTTTCGACAAAACTTTGGAAAATAAAAAAACCAACAGCATTAAAAACAAGCAGGCTGCCAAGCGCCCCCCAATAGGAAAGTGGGTATACTTCGTGCATGTGTTGCTGGTGCTGCATAGTATGTATTAGCCCACTGCACCTTCCATCTCCAGCTCGATCAGTTTGTTAAGTTCAAGCGCGTATTCAACGG
>CAZECR010000051.1:0-3704 GCA_964510495.1 uncultured Gammaproteobacteria bacterium | reverse complement strand
CTTCATACCACCGCTTAATTTGCGTCACCAAGGATTTTAAATTTTCCTTACAGTTCCCTACTGGATAAAACACCCCTTTGAATAGAGGTGTTTTTTATGTAATTACTCTTAATAATTTAAACTAAAAAAGATATGCACCATACTAATTTGACAGCAATTTTTTGCATGCTATACTGTGTATATGTGTATATCTATGTATTATGTCTACCATCACACCGAAACAACAAAAAGTCCTCGACGTCCTGCGGAGGTATATCGCTCGCCATAAGCAGGGGCCAACTATTCGAGAACTGCAAGAGGAGTTGCAGCAGTCGGGCCTCAAACTCAGCAGCTCACGCTCGGTCACTCAGTATTTGGACCAACTGGGAAGCAATGGCTTTATCCGGCGTACCGGCCAGGATAGAGGCATCACTATCGTGGAACGTACCGCAGCCGATAATCTAGTCCGCATACCTATCCTCGGTACTGCCAACGCCGGACAACCGGTGGCTATCGCTGAAACGGATTACCAAGGATACTTGCCGGTATCTAAAAAGTTTATCAAGAATACTGGTCAGTCACTCTTTGCAGTAAAAATCTTCGGAACAAGTATGAACCTCGAAAAAGTAGAGGGTGGAAATTTGGAAAATGGTGACTACGCTATAGTTGACAGCAACAAAAAAAGTAAGCAAAACAATAAACCCTTTCTGTTTACTATCGAAGACTGTGCCACGATTAAATCGTTCCATCAACAGGCAGACGAGGTTACGCTACTACCCAACTCGAGCGAAGAGCACCAGCCAATATATCTACATAAAGATGACAACGTACAAATTCTAGGACAAGTTATACGAGTATTTAAGAGAAAAAAATAAACGCAGGGTGCTTTGCCGGCGAACCTGCGTCTATTTACTACAAGAATATTCGGTCTTTCGACCGAGCAACTCTTTTTTTAAACTTATCATATTTATTTTTTACTGTAAAGCATATGCTACAGCAACCATACATGGTGAAACGCGCTAACGGATGGACAGTACTTGGAAAAGGTACCTCCCAGAATCTCGTTCGTACAAGAGCTCAGCACAAACGATTAAAATCACTCGGGAAATTAGTATCGACCACCGGGCAAGGTTTGTTGTTCAAGGTTGAAAAGATAGGATTACCGATTCAGTTTCGTCTCGCAATGGCCCAAAGGCTCTACAAGCTCGGAAATTTTAATGCTTAACGTATTTAACACCTACCTATGCGCTATGCCTTTCGCTAATAAAAAAGACGCACGAATGTTTACATCAATGCGTCTTTCCTGCGAGTAGATACTACTCAGCGTGATACCAGGTAGTATAGCAGGTTCTGATTGATTAAACAAATAGACGAAGAGGGATAAAGACAATGCTTGTCTTTTTATCACTAGCATCTTTCAACAGAACAGCCTCCTCTGCACCAGGAGGTTGTTTTTATTTTTTAAACAAAAAACCTCCTGCCGATTCTACTTCCCAGTTTTTTATACTGAGAAATACAATCGGGAAGACAGGAGGTTCTGAGTGTGAAGTTGCCTTCCCCGTTGCGAATGACGCGAATGAGAAAGGGGTGCGAGCAGTCACCCCACTACAGCGAGGCCGACTACTCGCAGGTGGTAGCGAAGAACGCGACGCGGCCGATCGCCTCGCCATCCACCCAGGCCAGAGCGAAGTGCCCGTTCATACCGGTGGTGGCGAGCACCGGCTGCTCGAGGGCCGGCAGCGGGCGGAGGCCGACCGGCAGATGCTTGGAGTACTTGTGGTTGAAGGATTCGTCGAGGATAACGAGACCGACAGCCGGAGTGAACTGGTCGTAGACCGCGAGCGCGTAGCCACCTTTGATCGCGGCGATGTCGGTGATGAAGGCGTCGTACAGCGTAGACATGGTGGTGACCACCTGTCCATCCGTGGACACGAACGACACGTACTTCTTGGGCTGACCCGTCTTCTGCCAGAAGACCAGGAACTGCTCGCCGACCACCAGGACCTTGTTGACCTGGTAGTAGTCGTAGCAGCCGGTCATATCGTTGATGGTGCCGGTGGGCGGAGCGAGCTTCGCCCAGATCGGGCTCTTGCCCGGGTTCTTCAGGTAGACGCCCACGTTCGCGTTCTTGGCGACGAGGTCGAACCAGGTGACGCCGAGAGCGACCGTGTCGCCCGACTTCGCCATGCCGCCCATGATGTTACAGCTGGCGTCCGGAACCTCGAAGTTGTAGTCCCGGGTCGTGGCGTCCACGATCTCGGCCTGGTTATTCACCTGGCCGATGTTGTAATACGCCCTGACGCCCGGAAGCCACGCGCTCGAGGCGACCCAGTCGCCATCCATCGCCATGGTGCCGCGCGCGGCAGCACCATTGATGTTGACATAGGTCTTGGCGCTGGCCGTGATGGCGCCGGTGTTGTCGAGGCGGACGAGGCGGTTGCGGGTGCCCATCGTGCCATTGTCATAGTCCCAGACGGAAGCGACGAAGCCAATGGTGGTGCCGAACAGGGCCTCCACCGGACCCCAGGGCGCGGTAGCATCCGGGGAGATCGGATCGCTCGGGTCGAAGGCGCTGCCGGTGATCGGGACGCCGGCCGGGTTGTACACGCGCTTCTGGTTGTAGAAGTTGACCATGAAGTTGCCCGCCGTGCTGACCGCGGCCTTGGTGTACTTGGCCAGGGTCACGCCCGGGTCCGTCTCGTCCGCCGCGATGCGCTCGAGGCTGCAGACGCGCGGCTTCTCCGGCGGCATGTAGTCGGGCAGGCTCAGGTGCGGTGGGGCCGTGGGCGAGGTGCCCGGGGGCATGCCCGTCATGTTGGTCTGGCAAGCCAGGAGCAAACCCGCGAGGCCACAAAGCATTGCGTGCTTTTTCATCGATATCACCTATTCCTTTTGCATTGTCGAGGCACTGTTTCTAGGAGCGAACCCCCTACGGATTCCCATAGCGCATGCCGCAGGTACCAGATAAGAGTCTCGCTTAAGAGGGCAGTAGCTATAGCATAAAAACTATCTTTTGTCAAGATAGCTTAAGGATATTTGATCTAAAATAAGCCAATTTTTACTGCATACTCTTGACAAACCATCTTCTTTTAAATAGAGTAATCGGCTGTTACATCACCAAAAAGCTGTAGCAGGCAAGACCATTTCTACCCACCACACTTTGTCAGGAGGCATACGTGCGTTACCTTTGCTTTCAAGACACCTTGACCAGGCCGTCCATCGAGAGGCTCCTTAGCTCACTGCGCGGAGCAAATGGCCCCAAGGGGCTGTACGTCGACTCGCCAGGCGGAGAGTTCGAGCACTTCTCGGTACTCGGCCCCGCTATCGAGCGCCAGCACATCGTGACCCTCGCCGGCAACGTGCGCTCCGCCGCCATCATCCTCTTCCTCCTGGGCCATCAACGCTATGCCCAGCCCGACTCGACCTTTTTCTTTCACCAGGTTCATACCCTGGTGAAAGGTACAACCGTCAACCTCTGTGACCTGGAGGAAACGGCCGAGTACGAACAGTGGCTGTCGGCTTATCGACGCGAGCATCTGCAGGAGTGGCGCCGCCAGATGCGGATGGCGCAGACCTGGTTCGTGAACTTCATTGCGGAGAAAACCGGCCTGTCGCCCGGTGTGTTCCAGAACCTGATGCGCGCCGAAGCCACGCTGAGCGTGCGCGAAGCCATGCGCTACGGCATCGTGCACCGCGTGCAAGAAGAGCGCCCCACCTTCGTGTAG
>CAZECR010000050.1:0-3835 GCA_964510495.1 uncultured Gammaproteobacteria bacterium | reverse complement strand
TTACACAAATACACATCCTGCACCGCGTTCAAAATTTGAACTCCTTCTTCAAATGACTTTTGAAATGCTTTACGACCCATTATAATTCCAGTTCCACCAGCACGTTTATTTACCACCGCTGCATAGACAGCGTCTTTCAGATCACTCTTTCCACTTTCACCTCCTGAATTTATCAGTCCTATCCGCCCAGCAAAGCTATTCATCAGCTGGTAACGGCATAAATCAATCGGGTGCTCGCTGGCGAGTTCGGTATACATGCGCGGATCATACTTACCAAATTTTTTTGTTCCTCGATTAAGCGCTTTATACCCACCGTTCTTAAGCGGCAATTTTTGTTTTACAATATCTGCTCCAATAGTAGCACCGATATAATTAGCTTGACCGGTTAAATCGGCAGCGTCATGGTAATCAATTCCTTCGACCACAAACCCCGGACTCCGCAAGTAGCACCAGAGCACAGTAAATAATCCAAATGTATGTGCTTCAGCAAACATCGCACTCACTTCTTCAATTTGCCGACTTGATTCTGGAGAACCAAAATAAATTGTCGCTCCAATACCCACAGCCCCCATGCTCGCTGCTTGCCGAACCGAACCGAAGACAGTTTCGTCGTATGTATTAGGGTAACGAAGCAAATCGTTATGATTAAGTTTTACAATAAAAGGAATTCTGTCCGCATATTTCTTGCTTACCATAGCGAGTCCACCCATAGTCGAAGCAACCGCACTGCAACCCCCTTCAATTGCCAGGCGAACAATATTCTCTGGATCAAAATAATCTGGATTGGGAGCAAAACTTGCCCCGGCCGAGTGTTCGATTCCCTGATCAACCGGCAAAATAGAAACATACCCTGTGCCTTTAAGCCGACCATGATCACGCAATTTTTTTAAATTATTTTGAACAGCTTTGGGGCGATTCGATACCGAAAAAACCGTATCAATAAAATTTTTGGACGGTAAAAATAAATGTTCCTTTGTAATCTGCGGCGTGTCGAAATCAAGTAAACTTTCGGCGTCTTTGCCTAAAATTTGCTCAATATCAACTAAAGAAAGTGGCATACTTTTATTTTGATGTAATCAAGTAGTACTATCATACTCCAAAAAATACGTTGCGTCACTATTTAAAACCATTTCTCTCCGTTCCATTCAACAAGAAATTCTGCTAAAAATTGTTTGGGAAGCAAAACTACAGTAGTGTTAAAATTTATGCAAACAAATAGACAACAATACTGGTCGCAATGACAATACTAAAAGCTCCTGCCAGCTTAAATGTAAAAGATCGGCTGCCTTGAAGGTACGAATAAATAACTTTACTAGTCAAATTAGTTGCATTAACTAAAACAAACGTCAGCAGAGCTGTTTTAAAGGTAATGGTTTTATCCGCAATTTCAGCGAGATTTACCAGAATTGCGTCAAGACCCGCAAAAGAAGCAACGACTGAACTTCCGAGGAATCCCGCTTGCCCAAACAAGAGAAGCGATACCTTAGTAATAAATTTAATAACTGTAAGGAGGAGAGCAAACTTAAGCGCAGCACTGAGGGAAAAGATTTTTCGTTCAGGTTCTTCTTCCGCAATTTTCTTTACTGAAACTTCCTCTTTCTCTTGTCGTGATACATAATAGGCCGCCAACAGCCCTGCAACCAGAACAATACTACCAATGAGGGGGGCCAGGCGAATAATTAAACTTGGGTTCAACGGACCAACCAGAAGAAAAATTTGTAAAAAACTAGCCAAGTTGGCAATTAAAGCGGCCCCGACGAGACCATTGACTTGATTGGTTCGAGCACTCTTTTGAGCGAGTGACTGTGTGGTAGAAGTGGAAGAGACAAACCCACCAACAAAACTAGTCAACACATCACTTTTTTTACTCCCAAGCATACGGCCGAGTACATACCCCACCACATCAATACCGGTAATGAGAACAACAATAAACCATAATTTACGTGGATTAAAAATCTCTACCTGCATAAACTGGCCCAAATTCAGATTAAAACCACTTAGAAAAGCTTGTACACCCGACAAATCGTTCAACGAAAAGCCTTCATTAGGTAAAAAAGGAAGTATGACTAGAGCGACAACCGCATAACTAATAAACGAACGCATTTCTTGAGTAGACACACCGACAATTAATTTTCTAGCTTGATCACGAAGTGATAAAATAAGAAGCGCAACAACAACCAAAGCGACAATGATCTGCGTGGACAAAAATTGCGTGATCGTTAAAAAACCAATAAAAAATGTATAGAGTAAGGCTAGTTCTGTAGTCACGCCAACATGACCGCTCTTGAGCGAAGATACAACATAGTAGGCGATAACGAGGACCGTAACCGAAAACGAAACAACCAAAAAAGAACTAACGCTTTCTTGCAAATAAAAAACACCTGCAAAGGCTCCCATGAGTGACACAAGTGTAAAAGTACGAACACCGCTCGTCACCTCCACATCCTTGTCGACGCTACTTTCACGGCCAAGGCCTAAAAGCGCTCCAAAAATTGCGGCTAGAAAAAGTGACACAGGTAGTGTCATATATTCAAAAAATTAGTTTGTAATTAATTTATTCGACTTCATCATACTCTAAATATCGCCCTAAGTCACATTATAAACAGTTTTATTACCGCTCCCCATTCCATTCAGCGACAAATTCTGCTAAAAATTGTTCTATAAAAACAGCTCGATCTTCAGCGATTTTACGCGCCGGCGCAGTATTCATCATTGTAGGTAATTTTAAAGCCTTTTCGTAAAAATAATTAAAGCTGGTTCCTTCCTTTTTTTTCATTTTTAAATCTTGATGCGTTAAGTGCTTTCTTATTTTACGTTTCGGATCGTGAATCGGTCGCTGTACCGAGCAACCGTTGGCAAAAACGCGCGCGATACCAAGTGCCCCCAAGGAATCGAGCCAATCGGCATCCTGAATTATCTTTCCTTCAATTGTAGAAGGAATTTTGGTTTGTTCGCCCTTATACTCACCCTCATCAATTATCCGTATAAGCTGCTGCTGCATTTCTTGATCGATTTCTAAAATATCCATTGTTGCTCGAAGCACTAACTTACCTTTTGTTTCATTAAAATCATAGTGTTTATAATCGCCTACGTCATGCAGGAGCGCCGCGAGCTCAATAAGCTGACAATTACCGCCTTCAAGAGCCTGGAGCTGCCGTGCAGTCGCAAGGACGCGCTCAGTATGATACCAATCTTGCCCGCTACCATCAGTAGAAAGGATTTTTGCAACATACGCAGCGGTTTTCTGGACCAGTGAGGCAGTCATATGGCATAAGAATAGCAATTTAACCGAATTTAGGCAATAAAAAAAGACCATTGTCCTGGCGACGGCCGACTTTTGCCCGAAGGCTATCATAGGCGCTGAAGAGCTTAACTGCCGAGTTCGGGATGGGATCGGGTGTGGCCTCTTCGCTTGAGTCACCAAGACACTGGTCTTTTTAAGTACAGTGTTTTGTTTGTTGTAAAAGCAATAGTGTTGTCTGTAATTTTCTACACACCTCAGCACCGCTTAGTGCTTCCGTAGTGCGCTCGACCGATTAGTATTCCTCCGCTCAATATCTTACGATACTTACACGTAGAACCTATCAACCTCGTAGTCTACAAGGGGTCTATAACGAATGTTTATCTTGAAGACGGCTTCACGCTTAGATGCTTTCAGCGTTTATCCGTGCCGAACATAGCTACCCAGCGATGCTCCTGATGGAACAACTGGCACACTAGAGGTTCGTCCTTCCCGGTCCTCTCGTACTAGGGAAGAGCCTTCTCAACATTCTTCGCCCGCAACAGATAGGAGACCGAACTGTCTCACGACGTTCTGAACCCAGCTCGCGTACCG
>CAZECR010000049.1:0-3932 GCA_964510495.1 uncultured Gammaproteobacteria bacterium | reverse complement strand
GCCAATTGCTCTGCTTGCACTTTGGTATGCACTACAATAAAATGCAGGAGATCATCAATCTCCATTTCCGGAGCATCGGGGAGTATTTTTTTCAACCGATTACTGAGCGCGTCAACATTTTTAGCATCATACAGACTAGCCGCATGCTCCTTGGCCTGTTCTTCGGAAAAACCAATAACCGGACTCACCAAAAATTTCTCTAATTTACCGATCATGATATTTCTTGCCTGTGTGTCTGCTCCTTTTTCTGAAAAACCAACCTGCTGTTCTAGATAATCTGCTAGCTTCATTTCGTTAGGACATTCGTATACACCTGCCCCATACTGCTCAACCTGTGTGTCAGCCCATTTTAAACTTTTCAAAATCTCTTGTAATTTAACAAATGAGAGCTCAGAAAAACTCCCTGATCGACTTATTTCTTGGGATCTACTTTGAACTTCATCAAGCATATGCTAAAACTAATACTATACCTTTAGTATAGCACACTTGCGTGAACGTGTTCACTACTGAGCACTGAATGAATGTTGGCACTATACAAACATCATGACCCTCTTGGTGATACATGGTCAGATTGGGTATTAACTTTAAATTGACAACACGTCTTTTTTATCCTACTCTATAAATAGAGTATCATTTTTAACATGAATATATGGGCTCAATCGAACGTGGACTTGGCACACTTCGTGAATTTATTCGCGACGAAAGTTCTGGAGGTAAAAAAAATAAACCAGAACAGCAAAAGATTGAGCACCAAGATGCTCAGCGCGATGCGCAAGCCAAATCTGAAGTAAGCGCACCAACGCAAACACACGATGCTGGGATTGATGAGGGATCAGGAGATTTTGAAAATTACCAAGAAGTTGAAGTACAACTACCTTCCAAGGAAGAAATGCTAGCCAACCTTAATGGATTGAGTGTAGCGACAGACCATCACAGAGAAAAACTTTTTCCAAAGCTTGCTGAACTTGGTGGGCAGAAGTTATCCGCGATTGAAGTTGCACTGGCGATTAACGCTGCCATGAGCAATTACGCCAGCAAAATGCCCAAACCCATGCTCGGGCAAATTCGTTACATGGCACCAAAACTAATCGATGCTATGATGCCAGACCCTGCCGCACGCGAAGAAGTAAAAATGTTATTGCCCGCACTTTACGAATAGTGTTAAAGAAAAAAATAAAAACCCTTAGCAGAGATTATATGCCAAGGGTTTTTATTTTTTTACGAGCGGTAAAATATAATTTTCTATCGGCGCATAGTCGTCTGTTAAAATCGGCATGGTTTTGGCCAATGGTTTTGTCTGCAGATGACCAAGCATTGCCGCGACTGTTCCAGTTGCGCTACTCCAGTCAGGAACAGCAGATGATTTTAAAGCAACGAGCATAATATTCTGAAGGAGGTCTTGATCTGTTGTAGAAGTAACCGGTAATCGATACACCTGAGGGAATACCTTTTCTAAAGTAGCAGTTTCCGCCAATAGAAACTTACTTCGCTCGCCGCCAAGCGCAGAATTAATATTTACAATATATACCCCTGTATCCGTAAGGTGACTGGCAATTTTTTGCACCGCCTCAACTGTTGTTAACTGAAATGGTACATCGAAATATGAATGAAAGGCGTCGCCATAAATAGCATCATACCGCGCAGCACCCAATTGGTTTAAAAAAGCACGACCATCTTGGTGGTAGATGGTCAGATTTGCGGAAGGTTTCAAATTAAAATACTGCTCAGCGAGGAACGTCACACCAGGATCAATTTCAACCACGTCCAGGTGTGCGTTTTGATGCTTTTTCAAAAAATCTTTGGGGTACGAATACGCTCCCCCGCCAATCATGAGCGCTTGTTTAATATTTGGGTTAAAAAAATCGCCGAGGCGATAAAATTTGGAATAGGGATAGACGAGATCGTCATCATTATCCATAAACATACCCGCTTGCGTGGCTTCGCGCGAACTCACCAGATTAAGTGTCGGCCTGTTAGTGGCTGCGTCTATACTCTCTACTACTTGAAAACGATTATAATTTGTATCAACATCGGCAACAATAGCGTTCTGGCCCACGTAACCTTGAAGCAGGTTGGATGCAACTAAACTAAGAATTACCAGCGCCGTACCCGCTATGCGTATTTTTTTAAAGTCTCCCCAAAATACAAAGAGTGATGTGCAAAAAAGAATGAGCGCCAAAATAAGTAGGATATTAGTCGTGCCCACGTAGGCAATGAGAAAAAAACCAGCGATAAATGTTCCAGTGATACTCCCGAGTGTCGAGAGCGCATAGAGATTGCCGACGACTTGGCCAGCTGCTGCCAGTGTTTGAACTTTTAACCTAACAGCGTAGGGTGAGATCATTCCGAGCGCAACACTCGTAGGACTAAAAATAAGCACAGCGGATAGGAGTGCGCGCAGCCGCAAGTCGATCGTACTAACGCTCATCGTAACGAGTATGGCAAATTTAAAGACAACAACAATTAACAAAAAAAGAGCGGCCAAAGCTATAAGCATAGAAAAAAAACGCGCTGTTGCGCCCCGATCGGCAAGGCGCCCTCCCCACCAGTACCCGAGACTCAAACTCCCCAAAATGACACCGATAATACTTGTCCAAACATAGAGCGATGTTCCGAGATACGGGGCAAAAATACGCGATCCGACCAGCTCAAAAACCATGACTGAAAAGCCACATACAAAAACAGCCACTTCTAAAAAATACTTTCGCATATTATTTACCAGCAACACGGTTCGGCGCCTTACCCGTAATTTTGACTTTATCACCTACATCCATAAAAGCGTACAATTTCTCTACATCTTTATAGGCCATATTGAGACATCCATGACTCATTGGGCGAATACCAAATTGGTTGTGCCAATACGCACCATGCAAGTAATAACTGCGCTTGAATTCCAAATTCCACTTCGTATTGGGCAAATTATACCCGGGACCAATATAATGAACAACGGGAAGTTTGCGCATAATACTAAACTCTCCATTAGGCGTTGGGGTGCGAGCAAGTCCGCTTGAAACAGGCATGGTACCAAGTTTAACGCCACCTAAATAGTACCCAAGCTGCTGAGTATTGAGATCAACTTCAACACGGCGCTCGAGACTCCGATCCTTATCACCTTTTAAAGGATTAAACCCAGCAAAGGCTTCGGCACCATCTTTGCTACCATCGTTATCGGTATCCGGGTTGTTTAAATCAGTTTTTAGCGCCAACTCGAGCGCATCATTCAAACCATCAGTGTCAGTATCAACTTCACTTAATTTTTTATTGTTGGAAACTAGCGGTGAATACCCATTCACAACTTCTTGTCCATCGCTAAAACCATCACCATCAGAATCAAAAACAGTTGGATTAGTATGGTAGACCGTCAATTCATCATAGTCATTGAGCCCGTCTTGATCAGCATCTGTACCAATTATTTCAGCCCTGGTAACTCCCGTCAGCACCATAGTTACACCCACAACCAAAACAGTTACCATTGCTACACGTCTCAACAACTTGAACATACTTTAAACCACAACGTAAATAAAAGAATTATTTAATCAGTATATCACCCATTTGATCGGTTCGTAAAATACTAACTCCCGCACGCTCCAAACGTTTAATAACCCGGAGTGACGGATGGCCATATTTGTTGGGTCCAACTGAAATAACCGCGGTTTTCGGCACAACAGCACGCAAGAGTTCGTCCCCTGTTGAACTTTTGCTCCCATGGTGTCCAACTTTCAGCACATTTGACTCAAGCGCGGGGCAAGGATACTTAAACGTGGTGGAAACAATCGTGTTGCAGTACCGTTTCAGCAAGGCCTGTTCGAGCGGCAATTCCATGTCTGCGGTAAAAAGATAGGTATCAAAACTATCAACTAAACGAAATACAATAGAATAATTGTTACTATCGTCCGCAGCGGTAGCAAACTGGAGCGCAGGATCGGGAGACA
>CAZECR010000048.1:0-4097 GCA_964510495.1 uncultured Gammaproteobacteria bacterium | reverse complement strand
AAATCCGTTCCTTTTACAAAAGAAACTTTTAATTTTAGCTTTTCAGCGGTTTTAGCGGCTGTCGGGTCAAAGGGTACATTTGCCCCAGGCGTCCATTTATCTCCGATAATTTTACGGAGTTCTTTCCAGCCGATGTTTTCGAGCTTCGTAGCATTTGGATTAATTTTTGGATCGCTCGTATAGACGTAATCAATATTGGATAAATTTATTACCTCTGTAGCACCAAATGTTTTGGCAAGCGCAACGGCTACGGCATCAGTTGACTGGCCAGGCTTCCAGCCGGCACCAATGATAATAGATTTTTTGGTAGTAAACTTTTTAGTCGGATTGGTAATAATTTCGGTATGCGCGTCATTGCCAAACAGCATCCGAACAAACTCGGCGTTGAGTCGCGTCGTGTAAATCCCAACGAGATCTAAATTGTCATTCGATAATCCAGCAACTGCTTTAGCTGCTGCCTGATAACTCCGCGCCGTTCCCCCGCCGCCAATTACCAAAATAAATTTCTGACCTTTTTTTATTTCCTTCAAAATCAAAGCTTTAAATTTTTTTAAAAAATCGATATCAAAACCGGTTTGTGGAATAACAATAGACCCGCCAACTGACAAAATTTTATAATTTTGCTTCATAGAATTACAGATTAAACATTCTGGCTTTTAGTATCAAGTGGAAAATTGGACTTCTGCGTACCACGCATAATTTTGGTATTCTCACGCCGCTTGAATGCCTCCGGCCTTCCCGCGAGCCACCGACTCGGTGTGCGGTAGGCTGTTTTGCCTTTCTGAGCACGATTTGATGAATATTTTTTCACACTAGTCTTTAAACAAACTACTGAAAATCCAACCCCCGAGCGACATAATCAGCGATCCAAACAGAGCAGGTGTAAAACCATCGACATAAAATCCTTTGACAATACTGCCAGCAAGCCAGAACATGAGTGCATTAATTACCAAACTAAACAATCCGAGCGTAATTACATTTACCGGAAGCGTCAAAAGAATAATAATGGGGCGAATAATTGCGTTGATGAGCCCCAAAATAAGCGCGGCAATCAGAGCGTTATAGAAACTAAAGATATGTACGCCCGGAAGATAGTACGCAATGAGCATGAGGAGGCCGGCACTAAAGATCCAACGAAGTAACAGTTTCATAAAAATAGTTACGAATAAGTTTTGGTGAGTATACCAATAGAACAGCTGAGAAAGCAAGGTCTACGCTGTGGCAGCCGGCCAATCTTCCTGCCAGGCTGAACGCGGAATAACAGCACCGCGGCAATCCGCAACTTTTACGACTTTGCGTACTGAACCGCTGGTTACAATTGCGTACTCGGCTCCTAAAATTTTGGCTTGGTGAATAACGCGTAAAACCGACCGATTGAGTTCTGCAAACGAGGCACCGGGCTTGAGACACTCAAACACTAAAAAAGGTTGAGTGCGAGCTTCATTCATATAAACAACCACATCGGCTCGTTGCCTAGGATGAGTTTTAGGCACAAGAACTTCAATCCTAATTTGTTGCAAGGGATAATTATATACCTCTACCAGCTGCAGACAGAGCAGTATACGCACCATTTCTCGCTTGTTATTAAAATTAAAACTCCCTGGCGCAGCTTGATAGTTTACTTTATTAATTTCCCGAAGCAGAAGCGCTCGAAAACGATCGTCAGCTGTACCCGCTTCGCGCAAGAGAATTTCCTCCGGCAAAGCATAACGCGTAGGGCGCATACAAAATAATTAAAAACAACAAAATGCTCTAGGGTAAGAGCACTTAGTTATTCAGAATAAAATAGTTCTCCAAAACATAAGCGGCTACGCAAGCTTCTTAAGTTCCTTTATTTTATTTTCCATTGTATTTAAGTACTCTTTGAGTTCTTTAGTTAACTTGATCCCCTCTTCAAACTTAGTGATACCTTCTTCGAGGTCCACCGTATCGCTTTCAAACCAAGCGACTAATTTTTGAAGTTCTTGATAATTCTTTGCAAAATTAAACTTTTTCTTTTCAAAAGCAGCCATACAAATAAATTAAATAACCTTCGTGGCAATTTCTCCTTCTGCTAATTCTACCATGAGCGTTTCGCCGCTGTCTACGCCGCTGGCTTTCTTAAGTATTTCGCCCTTAGCATTTCGTACAATGCTATACCCCCTGGCAAGTACGCGGCGGGGATTACCACTTCTGAGCAAATTTTCAGCATGCGTGACGGCTGTGAGACGTTCGTTCGTAAGGGCCAATAGCACGCGCGGCACGCTTTCAAAACGTTCGATCATAAATCGTCCTTCTTGAATACACCGATCAAAAAAACGATTAAAGACATTTGTTTGCTCATCGATACTATTTCGCTGTCTGACCAATTGATATTCGAGCGTGTCCTGAATTCGCCGGAGTCCTAAATCCAAATTCTGGATACATTCGCGGCGATCTGCAGTGACTAGCTGAGCCGCATGTGTTGGCGTAGCTGCCCTGACGTCAGCTGCAAAATCAACCAGCGTAACATCCTGTTCATGCCCCACCCCGGTTACAACAGGACTCTTGCTTCCATATACCGCCCGTACAACTTCTTCGGAATTAAACGCGGCCAAATCTTCGAGCGATCCTCCGCCACGAACAAGCACTATTACATCGCAGGCTTCGGGCAGCGCATTAAACTCCTCAAAAGCAGCAACGATCTCACCGACTGCGCTTTCACCCTGCACTGTTACATGGCGCAACAGTATTTCGAGCCCTCCCCAGCGTTCGGTAATAATTCTTTTAAAATCTCCAAAGGCAGCACTATCACGCGACGCAATAACTCCAATACGCTGCGTCATTTCTGGCAAAGTACGCTTACGTTCCGGATTAAATAATCCTTCCAGTGTTAATTTTTCTTTGAGCAGCACATACGCTCGCTGCAAGGCGCCCACGCCAATGGGCACCACTTTCTGTACGGTAAAACTAAAGCGACCACTTTTATCGTGGATTTTAGGGTATCCTAAAACTTGCACACGCATACCGTCTTCAAGCGGAGCCGGCAACATGTACACCGTTGAGAAACAATTGAGACAGCTATTCTCGTCTTTAATGTCAAAAAAAATCCACTTGCCTTGTGAAATTTTATACTGCGAAATTTCGCCTTCAATGACAAACTCACCGGCAATAATGTCGTTGATGTTTTTAATAAATTCACTAACTGAAAAAACGGAGGACACAGCTATCCAACCAATAAATTAAATAAAAATTCAATCACCGGCGAAAGCATTTGGAACAAAAAGAATACAAAAACGAGAACAAGAATAGTGCCGTAGCGTTCCAAAAAATTCCGCACTCCGTTCATTGAGTCTGGCAGAATTGCAAACAGGATCTTGGAACCATCAAGCGGCGGAAGTGGCACCAAATTAAATACCATCAGCATCAAATTAGCATAAACGACGATTGCCAAATACGGAACAATTGAATTATCCGCATAATCGGTAATACTTAAAATTCGCAAAATTAGTGCTGTTGCCGCAGCCAACAAGAAATTAGCAGCTGGCCCTGCGAGGCCAACTAGGGCTGGTCCCCACTTTTGGTTTTTGAGGTTATACGGGTTATACGGTACCGGTTTTGCATAAGCAAACAAAAACCGGCCGCTCGTAGAAATGAACAAGATAATTGGCAGAATAATGGTACCCCAGAGATCGATGTGTGGCCGAGGGTCAACGGTTAAACGTCCCGCATACCGAGCTGTAGGGTCACCCAGGTAATCCGCCATAGCGCCATGAGCATATTCATGAATAATGCTCGACGGAATGATAATAACGAAGTAAAAAAGGAGTGAAATAAAGGCTTCTGGTGAGGTAAAATCCATAGTATTGACAATTTAAAGGAGTTTAGCTATACTACTGGCACTTCAATCTATTAGCTAAGTATACTCAATTCTCGTTACTTTTTCAATATGAGCCGATCCTGTGAACTCTGCGGAAAAAAGGCTGTCCGCGCCAACCACGTCAGCCACTCGAACCAGAAGGTTCCTCGCCGCCAAAAACCAAACCTCCAACTCCTCACTGTTGCTGGAGACCGTTTGAAGGCTTGCTCCACCTGCCGCCGCACTATTACGAAAGCTACGGTATAAACGACAGTCTTCC
>CAZECR010000047.1:0-5160 GCA_964510495.1 uncultured Gammaproteobacteria bacterium | reverse complement strand
CTACAAAATAACTCCTTCGCGATTCTCTTCTTCATTAGCATCTAAAACGTATACATCGCAATTATATTCATCACTTCCCACAAATTCCGCTTCACGGTTTACGATCATTTCCATCGGTCTGCAGGCAAAGCACCCGCCTTCACCTTCCGGACATTTAAAACGCTCGATCTGACGCGCTACTTTCATTTGCAGGGCTACTTCCAATACTTTCTTACGCGCACTTTCTGTGTCAGGTAATTCTTTCGGCGTAAGCGTGGAACCGCTATCTAAATACCAATAACTTGCTTTAGTTACAGGGCGTTTTTGGCATTCATTCACCAGCAAAAGATACATTGGAAGCTGTAATGAATTAGGATCCTCTTCAGATTTACCTGTTTTAAAATCGATAATATGCACCGTGTCCGTTTCGGGCAGATACTCTAACCAATCAACTTTACCGCACAAAATAATATTATCTTCTTCGGATAACCAAATATAAGGTAAATCCATTTGTATTTTTACTGCGAGCCCTGCTAGTGGGCCGGGGTTTTGCATTACCCTGCGGAGCATTTCTTGAGCGCGTACTTTGTATTTGTACTCTATATCCGAATCAGTAAATCCACCTTTTTTTCCTTGCACCTTTTCCCACACAGCATCAAGCCTCGTAATGAGTGACTCAGAAAAGCGACTTGTTTTTGGCAAAACTGATAAACTTTCCAAAACTTCGTGCACTGCTTGACCAAGCGCCAAGGGCGGAGCCATCACTTTTATTTTATGATTTGTTTTTGGATCGCGGTAAACATGCTTAAGGTAATAGCTTCGGGGGCAGCGTAAAAAATCGCTTGAAGAGGTGTGTGAGATCCAGGTCGCGGTATATTTATCAGGCATACAGAATCATTAATTCTCTCACGTACAAACTTGTGCTAACAGTAGCGCATATTATATGGAGCGGGTAACGGGAATCGGACCCGTCGCTCGACCTTGGGAAGGTCGCATATTACCACTATACTATACCCGCGAAATGAGATGCAAAACAAAAAGTATTTAACCACCCCACATCAAAAGAGCGAAGGAAGTGCCCCTCGCTCCTTGAACAAAATTTTTATTGAGCTACCGGACGAACTGCAAATGGATTATTTGCTTTTCCATAGACATGTACATTCGCTTTACTAGCCAAGTAATCGAGATACGTAGACAAATTAGCGTAGGCAAAAACAATATGAGCAGTCTTAATTTGCTTGGCGTCAACTTCTTTACCAGTTGCCGGATCTTTTTCTTTGGTAGTACGAGTATCCTCGAGTTTAATGATATCAAAACCATACGGAGACTCAACAAGTTCGGTGGTGTATTCTCCTTTTTTGAGATTTTGCGCGGCTTGTTCAAACTGTGGCACCATTTTTCCTTGACCTACTGAAAACCAATCGAGTGCTCCGCCCTGACTACCAGTATCCGTGTCTTCGCTGTATTGTTGAGCTAACGTGGCGAAATCACCACCAGCTTTAAGTTTTGCCAAAACACTGGTAGCATGTTCTTTTACAATGGCGCGCCAGCCTTCATCCTGACTTACCGCATCTACCAACTGATTCTGGATCACGTATTGGGTAATAACTTTACTGGTATAGGTATCCATGTCCCAACCATACCGAGTAGCAAGCTCTTTATCAGCGTCAGCTGGGGTAGCAAATTTCTTGAGGATTTCATCGTGAATCTGGGTAACCTGCGTTTGATCAAGTTTAATATTATATTTAGCTGCAGCAGCTGCCACCAAGCGATTATTCATTAAACGCCATAAAACCTGATCAGTTTGCTGCTCTGCGGTCAGAGCCGCTGTTGGACCATTATTAGCCTTGTCGTATTGATTAACAAGCGTCATCGCCTGACGATCGGTCGCGAATTCGCTGTATAAAATAGTTTGTCCATCAACTTTGGCGATCGGCAAACGAAGAACCCGGGCAAAGGTAACTACAGCAGGTTTGGTCGACAAACGACCATACACACTATACAAGCCGATACCTAAACCAATAACAACGACTACGACTGCAAAAATCCCAATACCATACCAGAAATGTTTCGCACTTGCTTTGCCTGGCTTTGAACGTACCGGCTCAGCAACTGGAGCGGGCTGCATTTCAGAAGAATCCATAATAAACTGATTATAAATAAATTAAGATTTGGGTTTAAAAAAGTAATTCCACCACTGTTTTGGGTTTGAAACTAAGGGTTCATCTGGTTGTACCACATACTCCACTGCTTGTCCACGAACTTTTTGTGGTGAGGTAATAATAACCATATTTTCGCCTGGTTTTACTAAGTTTAGATTTTCACGAGCCTGTTCTTCGACAAATGCCGAGGATTTAACATGATTTAAAAGTTCAAGTGTCTCAATTTTTTTGGCTTGGAGCGCCTTGGTTTCTTCTTGGAGACGCTTGATTTGTTGCCCTACTTGGTAATCAGCATAGTACGCGCGAGCATAGGCAAATAATACCAGGAAACACAGCACAAAAAGTGCGGCCAAAAACCAACGTGAATAAAAAATTCTTTTCCAGGTACCTCCAGCGCTCTGGCGCATAACGCAAAATTGTTCGAACTACTAATGAAAAGAGACCGTAGACCTAAAAGTTGCCCGGCAAAAACAGTATACCATTTTTACGCTTCGGGGCCAAGGTGCGTCCGCTCCGCCAATTGTCGTTCAATGGCTTCTCCGACCGCGTTTAGCTCATTCACAGAAAACTCGGGAAGCAAAAGTAAAAAACGTCCATAGACACTATCGCGATCAGTCCGTTCAGCTGTTTCATCAATGCGTTTACGCTGATCAAACAAACTTTGTTCAACCTGTTGAGGATCAGGCACAAACGACATTTCCATTGCCAGACCGTCTTCAGCGCCACGCAGCACGATTGTTCCATACTTTAAAAAACGACCCCATACCCCCTGCCGACGAATTGTAGTGCTACTAATATCCTCAAAATTAATTGAGGTAACCAGTTCATCAAACCAACCCCGCCTGTGGACGCGCACCACGCGCTCTGACGTTATCACCAAAACATTCCCCGTATGCACCAGCCAGGTGCGGGCAAGTATGAAGAGGCCGGTAACGACTCCAAGCGTCAAAAGCGTTTCACCCCACCAATCGTGATGTAGGAGCCAAACGCTAAAAAAAGAAACAATAAACAAAAGTGCGGTTGCAAAAAAATATTTTCCAATAAAACGAAAATAATGCTGGTTTATTATCTGATCAATACGTTCGTCTGCTCCTAAATTAATTTTACGATCGAGCATACCTTAAACATGTACTATACTTTTTTAGTCAATAGCTCCTTCGCAACAGCAGCATCACTCCAAGGAATTTGTTTTCCCTCTGCTACTGCAATATACGGTTCTGTCCCCTTGGCTGTAATCGCCACCGCGTCCCCTGCCTTGGCGAGCTCGAAGGCTTTGGCGATGCCCGCTCGGCGATCGATTTCGACAAACAAATCTACTCCATCTTTTTTACCCGCCTCACGCGCGCCGACAGCCAGCATTTCGGCAATTTCTGCCGGGTCTTCATCGTAGCAATTTACATCGGTAATAACCACTTTATCGCAGAGTTTTCCAGCAATTTTGCCCATCTCGACTCGTTTGCCTTTATCACGACCACCGCCATCTGAGCCTACTATGCCAATCACCTGTTTTTCGGGCCCTACAAGGGTTTTAAGGGCCGTAAAGAGCGCTGTGAGGCTCATGGGCTCATGAGCATAATCCACTACCACTTTAAACGGCTGTCCAGCCTGCACAAACTCCATCCGTCCAGCGATGCTCGTCACACTCGCAAGCCCTTTGGCAATACGCTCCGGCGCTATTCCTTGTGACAGCCCTACCGCAATCGCAGCTAAGGCATTAGGCACATTAAACGCTCCGATAATATGCAACTGATAGGAATTACCACTTACTCGAAAAGAAACACCGCGATCAGTAGCGTGAACTGCTTCGCCCAAAACATATTTCGCCGAACGGCCTGCCGCGTTGCCAGTACCATAGGACCAATACTCATCCGCCGGAAAAGCGCCAAAAAATTCGGCTTCAGGGTCATCACTATTAACAATATTTATTTTTGGAATTTTTTTGCCATTCAAAATTTTGTTGGGTTCGGTTTTGAGTAATTTAAAAAGCTTACCTTTATCCGCTCGTAAATTTTCGTAACTCCCATGCGCCTCGACATGCTCACGACCGAGGTTGGTAAATACGGCGATATCATAATGCACACCTAAGTGACGATTCTGGAGTATCCCCTGCGACGATGTTTCAACTACTGCATATTCGCAACCTACTGCCACCATTTTGGCGAGCATTTCCTGGATTTGACCCTTCCCAAGCATGCTCATCTTTTGTTTGTTCACAAATCGCTCGGTGCCGATCTGAAATTCAACCGTCGTCATCATGCCAACTTTGTATCCACCGGCTTCGAGAACGGACGCAATAAAACGGCACGTGCTTGACTTGCCTTTGGTACCGGTCACTCCGATCACGATTAATTTTTTACCGGGCTGGCCGTACTGCCTGTCTTTTACCTGTGGCACTAACCAGTGAAATATGTTTTTTAACACATGCTTTCAACAACGAACAAATTATTTCTGCTGCAAACTTACTTCGTAGACAACTTGCTGCAATTTATTGAGCGCCCCCTTGGCCTGATCAAACTTCTGACGGTTGTAGCCGGTCAAATCCATATCTACCATTTCGCTGATTATCCGTTCGCAAACATCATAGCATTTTTTAACCATCAAGAAATTTCGTTCCGTTGCCGATTTAATCGCATAGCGCAAAATTTCACCCGGCACATCGGCGAGGCCGCTAATATAAATATCAGGATCTACTTTGAAACCTTTGATTTCGCCAATAGATTTGTTTGATAAAAATTGGTTAAACAACATTGCTTCGGCAAATTCTTCGAGACTCGCGCGGTACGACCCTTCATTAAACAAACGCTGATCCTTCTGGAATTTTTTATTGACACTCATGAGAAGACTTCCGGCTTCGTCTAAACATTTCTTGGCTTCAGCAGCATCATCGCGCTGGAGCGCAAAAATAGCCCGTTTGGACTGGTGCTGTGCGTCCCCGGTCATTTTAATAACCTCTCGACGCTTCTCGGCATAGGCCAAAAGTTCTTCGCGGACTTTTCCAAAGTATTTAGGGTCGATCATA
>CAZECR010000046.1:0-5320 GCA_964510495.1 uncultured Gammaproteobacteria bacterium | reverse complement strand
TAAGACAGTCATAAATGGGCTGCACTTGTAAAATCATACCCGCTCCCCCGCCGTAAGGACGGTCGTCAACGTGTCGCTGCTTATCTTTGGTAAAATCACGAAAGTTATGAGCGCGAATATTAATCGCTTTATTTTTTTGACCACGACCCAAAATGCTTTCCCCACTATAGGTGTGGATAAGGTCAGGAAATAATGTAAGAATGTCGAATTGCATAAAAACACAAAAATAAAACCGCCCCTTGATACTATCACAGAGCGGCTTTTGGTGTCTATTGGTTCTTAAATTCCGAGGTTGTCAATTGCACTGGTATCAATCGGTTGGTTGTCCATCATTGGCTGGGATTCACCCATCATACCGCGTGGGTTTGGACCACGGCCACCGACCGGTTCGTTGATCTTGAGGTTAACGCGAGCATTGTGCTTTGCGCCAACGATCTTGAGCAAGGTGCGGACGGAGCGGGCAGTCTGACCCTGGCGGCCAATAACATACCCCATGTCGGATGGATCAACATCGAGCGTAATGAGGACACCGCGTTCGTCGATCGTGCGTACTGTTTTCACAGCATCAGGATTGTTGACGATTGCTTTGATGACCATCTCTACAAACATTTGATCAGCTTCCATAACATTTCAGTTTACTAACTCTATAAGAGCAGTATGTCGACACTCGTGGGAATTTATGTCTCCACCAGTACTGCGGTTCGATGTAAGTATAGCACAAAAAAAATTCTATGGTCAACGACGGGTGTGGATGAGGAACAGCGACGTTTAGCGACCCGCTTGTTTCATTTGTTCAGCGTGCATATATTGCTGATACCAACCGTACTCTGTACCGCATAAGCCAGCGATGAGTTCAAGGACGAGCTTGGCAGTTTTGTCATCCACATCGAGTGCTGGCGCATACTCTACGATATCAACTCCAGCAAGTTCGCAAGACTTACCAATAAAGCGTGCGAGCGACGTAATTTCGCGGTACGTTAATCCCCCATTATTAAGCATGGGCGTGCCAGGAGCGAATTGTTGATCGATAGAATCAATATCAAGACTCACCCAGATGCGATCAACACGCTTCGATAATTCTTCGATAGCCTTAAAAACTGGTGCCCAGTTATTTTGTAAGAGGTCAAAAATAGTAAAGGCGGTTATTTTTTCACTGCGCAGCAAATCAATTTCACCTTGATCTAAATCTTTGAGTCCAATGTACACAATATTTTCTGGCGCAACTTTTCTCGTCTTGGCATGGATGCCAGTGAGCTCAGCGTGGCCCACGCCAAAAGCAGCCGACGACGGCATGCCATGAATATTTCCCGACAATGTATTTTGATCCGTCATCATGTCGCCATGCGCATCGATCCAGATGACACCGAGCTTTCCTTCAACTGCAGCTGACGCCCCAGCAATCGTTCCGAGCGCAATCGCGTGGTCACCGCCAAGAGCAAAAACAACTTGATTCTTGGCAACTTCTTCCTGAACAATTTTTGCCACGGTTTCTGCTACCTGCACAATTGGTTTAAGATACTTTACTTTTTTTTCTCCAATTTCTGCTGCGCTGCGATCTGGACATTCCACATCACCTTTGTCAGTTACCGTCAGGCCTAAAAACGAAAACATTTCTAAAAGCCCTGCGTTACGAATAGCGGCAACTCCGGCATCTGTACCAATGCTATCTTTACCTAAATCTAAAGGAATGCCGAGAATTGAAACGTTTTTAGTGGTTGGTGTATTTTCTAAAAAAGAAAGTGAGTCAGGCATAAAAAATAAATGAATCATTCAAGAGAGTATAACGTAGTTAAAAAAAATCGTCTACCTTTGAAAGGTAGACGATGTCAATTGCGTTAGGCAGCTGCTTGGGTAGTCTTTTTCTTTTCAGCGATTTTAACTGCGCGTTTCTTGGAGATAAAGACAGCTTTTTTAAGTTTAGCTTTTACGATACCAGCTTTCACGAGTAAATTGTGAACGGTTGGAGAAGCGTCTGCTCCTTTTTCCATCCAGTACTTGATACGGTCAGCTTTAGGCTGAAAACCATTTTCTTTAACATGCGGATCGAACGTGCCGAGGAGTTCCAAAAAGTTATCCTGGGTGTCACGAGCCTTTTCTGAAATGATCAGGCGGTACACGGGTTTCTTGATTTTTCCAATGCGTTGAAGACGGATAGTTAACATAATGTAGTTAGAATTGTTTTTTTAGAAAGTGACGATTATTATAAGAGCACCGCTATACTACCCAAAAACCCTTTATTTGTCAACAGCTGGAGCTGGAGTCTCATATTCAGGCACATCTTCGATTTTGACACTGAGGAGTTTCGATACCCCATCGCGATTCATAACCACACCGTAGAGGGCATCAGCCGCATGCATCGTAACGCGGTTATGGGTAACGATGATGAACTGTGATTGAGCGGAAAGTTCGCTCATAATTCGCACAAAGCGGCGTGTATTTGCCTCGTCGAGAGCGGCTTCAACTTCGTCCAAGACTACAAACGGGGACGGGTTATTATGGAGAATGGCGCAGATAAGCGCAATCGAGGTAAGGGTACGCTCCCCACCTGACATGGCGTTGAGGTATTTAATTTTCTTACCGGGTGGATTGGCAATGACTTCGATACCCGTAAGAATTTTATTTTTCTTGGCCGCTTTAACTTTTTCTTCCTCAGTCAATTCACCTTCCACAGGAACAATCGGGTTACCAGCTTCGTCGAGCGCTTCTGCTGGCGGTTCGCCGTACACTTCTTCGAGATCAGCACTGCCGCCTTCAAACAAAATCTGGAAGTAACGATCAAATTCTTTGCGAATTTTTTTGAACGCCGCGGAACGTTTTTTCTTCATGAGTTCATCAAGGTCTTCAACCATAGCGGTGAGGTCGCGGTGTGCCGTACTCAAATCTTTGAGTTGATCGCTCAAGAAATCAAAACGTTCCTTAGTGGTTGTATATTCGGCGGTAACATCTTCATCAATACCGCCGATGAGACTGAGTTGATATTTGAGTTTTTGAATTTTATCGGCTACTTCCGGAAGTCTTTCCGTTTCAATAATTTCCGGGCGGCGTTCCATTATTGAAACCAACGACATCTTGAGATCATTCCATACTTCTTGGTTTAAGTCTTCTTGTTTGGTTTCAAGTTTCGCCAAATTGATCTTGAGTTCATTACGCTCTGCCAAAATACTATTGAGTTCATTTTGGAGTCGCTGCATGCTTTCTTGCAAAGCGAAGACTTGCTGCTTCTTAGCTTCTTCGGCCGCATTATATTTTTCAATCGTTTCGCGTGCTGCCTGAACTACACTTGCCTGTGCGGCAATTTTGGCAACCAATTCTTTTTTCTCGACTCCTAATTTTTCTAAGTGTTCGCCAAATTCTTCAGGGCTACTTTCGATAACAGATAATTCACGCTGCAATCCTTCGAGCTCATCAGATAACCGATTCTGCTGTGAAGCAAGTACTTCGCTTTGGGAGCGAGCAGACTGGGCCGAGATGGTACGGTCGAGAAGCGTCGCCTTACCAACTTCGATCTGGCGATCAAGTTCGGCAAGCTCGTGCTGTTCACGCTGAAGTTCGGCGCGGTTTTCTTCGATCTGCGACGCATTGCCTAAGGACAAACGCGATGAGAAGCTCAGATTATTACGCTTGGCACGGAACCCACCGCGCATAACACTGTTTTTTTCAGCAATATCACCCTGCAGCGTTACCATGCGCGCTTTCCCGAGCCCGATGCGTTCCGCAACGAGTAAACTTTCCACAATTAACGTGGAACCAAATATAAAAGAAAAAATTTCGGAAAACTTTTTATCAAAACGAATAAGTGCTAAGGCAAACCCAATAACGCCCGGCTCACCGAGGAGCGCCTGTTCCTGAGGGTACACCTGGCGACCCTGAATTTTATTGAGCGGCAAGAACGTAGCAAAACCTAAACGATTGTCGCGTAAGAAATTGATTGCTTGGCGAGCCACCGTTTCGTCGCCCACCACGAGGGACGACATATGCGCGCCAGCGGCAACTTCGAGCGCGAGACTATATTCCTCGTCCACCTCACCCAATTCCGCGACAACACCGTGAACAGCGCCCAACTTTTGGCGTGATTCCAAAACTGCTTTAACGGCTGTAAGCCCGCTGAAGTCACGGTACTGCTGTTCGCTCTCACCCTGCAGCATAGCATTCTGAAGGCGGGAAATTTTAATTTGTTTTTGGGTGCGTTCAACACTCCAATTTTCAACGCTCTTTTTCTGAGCTTGTACAGCGGCTTCGGCGCGTTCGGCTGCAGCGCGCGCCTCAGTAAGCGTACTACTAATTGATTCTAAACTATTTTTAAATTCAGCAATCTTACTAGTGAGCCAACTAACATTTTGTTTGCCGGCCTGACTGTACTCTGTATGCATCTGACCCTCTAAAATGGCCAGCTGACGCTCAAACTCATTACCCACCCGCACAGCTTCTTGGTATTTATTTTGTAGTTGATCAAAATGCTCCTGTCTACTTTCGCTGCGAGCTAATTCAGCAAGTTCATTCTGCACTTTAGTTAACGTGTCAAAAACAGTGCGGTATTTTGTTTCTACTGTGGCCAGGGTTTGGTTAAACTGAAGGACTTCTTTTTGATTACGGTCATGGAGCGTGGCGTAATATTTTTCCTGTGCTCCAATCAGTTCTGTCTCAACTTCATGACGCTGTTCTAATTTCTTAACTTGTTTAGCTAAAATTTTGAGACGCGGTTCAACTTCTTGTAACAGCGTTTCGGCTTGTTTAATATTATCGTCGGTGCGATCAAGTTTGAGACTAGCCTGATGGCGCTTAATTTGAAATTCTTTAATGCCGGACGCTTCATCAAAAAAATCTTTACGCTCGGCAGTAGTAACGGTGAGGAGGCGATCGATCATGCCTTGACTCACGATACTGTACGAATGTTCAGCAAATTGAGCCTTGGCCAAAAGCAAATGAATGTCGAGCAAACGAACCGCACTATTATTAATCAGATACTCACTTTCACCCGATCGATACAGGCGGCGCGTAATCGAAATCTCGGCAAAATCTATACCGCCGACGCGATTACTGTTATCGAGCGTCATGGTGACTTCAGCTGCCGACAGCGCGCCTTTGGCTTCGGAACCACTAAAAATGACATCTTCACTTTTTTTACCACGGATATTTTTAAGACTTGTCTCCCCCATTACCCAACGGATCGCGTCCGTCACATTGGATTTACCAGAGCCGTTTGGGCCCACAATTGTGGTAACGCTAAACACGCCGTTTTTTGGCGGCAAAAAATCGAGCACTGTTTTATTGGCAAAAGATTTGAATCCTTGGATCTCGAGTCGTTTGAGGTACATAACGC
>CAZECR010000045.1:0-5439 GCA_964510495.1 uncultured Gammaproteobacteria bacterium | reverse complement strand
TCTCACTTTCAACTTCGATAAATATAGTTGAAACCCAGTCAATAACTGTATTGAAATGATTCTTTAGCTCGGTAATATTTTTGTCGTTGCGATGCTTGCTCATATAACTATCAATATCTCCACCAGAAACCCAATCTAAGGCTCGTTCCAAATATGCTTGACGTTTGATATCACCTGCAATGTAGACACTCCATTTGTGGACGTTAGCATTTTGACTATTACTGAACTCTTCACGAGCTCGGGTAACGAATGGACCAGAATATACGGCATTAAGAATCTCTTGCTCGGTTAATGGTACTCCAGCAATGTTAATAGTCTTAAACCAGTCTTTAATCTCCGGCTCATCTCCTTCGCATACATACACCAACAGTTTGGTATTCATTATTTGTTCGCGCTGACTACTAGCCATCCCGCCGTAGTATTGTTCATGACCGTTTTTATCTTTGACTGCAAATTTACCCGTTACAAATCGACCAATACTCGTAATGCGCTGCTGTCCGTCAAGAACTTCAAATTTATCTGTACCAACTTGATTAAAATAAATTAAACCAATAGGGTATCCTTTTAAAATTGAGTCAATAACCGCAACGTCCTTTTTACCGTCGGCATAAATATAATTACGTTGATACTCTGGCTGAATAGTTAGTTTGCCAGAGAGACCAAACAACCCTTTCCCTTCGAGTTCATTGTAGACGAAGCCGTCACAAACTTCTTTTATAGCAATGTCTTTTTTTAGGGTTGTTTTCATAATTATTTTTTCTTGTGCTTAATAAAAATTCGTTTGTAGGCCATTTTTGCAATGCCATCTTCGTAAAAACCAGCAGTAGGATTGCCTTCTTTGTATGCACCTGTGCCACCAGCTTTATAATAATCTTCTACAAATTGTTTTTTTAAACCAGGCGATGTCTTGTAAATGTTATCTACCAGGCCATTATCGCTTGTGCCTAAAATCTCAAATTGCTTGGGTGAATACTTATCTAAGAAACTGATTGGCACGCCCATAACACCCTTGTAGTCTTTCGGAATATTTTTTACTAAAGCAATTTCAATAGCGTCATAATTGTCATAGTGCACGAATGGTTTATTGGTGCTGAATTTTAAAACGTCGGCGTGAGTCATCAAACTAATCGGCTGGTGTAGTCGTCCGTGGTCAAGATTTGTAAACCAACGTACACCTTGGACTCTTGTTATATATACTTTCTTACCTTTTTCGTCAGTCTTAATTTCACGCACTTGTTCTAAATTTGCAACAGCTTCTGGAATCTCGTAGAACATTGCACCACCATTAACTCTTGCGTTGTTTCCGAGCCACACCTTATTTTGTTTGATCATTGGAAAAACTTCCTTGTAGGTTATTGCATTAAGATTACCAATGATTAGAAATTGCTTTTTGTGCTCAAAAAGTTGCGTAATATATTCACGAAATAAACTAAACGGAGGATTGGTGACTACAATGTCAGACTGTTTGAGCAGCTCAACACATTCATCACTTCTAAAATCGCCATCGCCATCAAGGGGAGTCCATTCGTTATTTTTATTCGCTCGAAGCTGCTTTGCAATATCTTCAAGTGTAAAGGATCCGTCACCATCGATGTCACCAACTTCATTGATAATAAATTTATTAGCGGTTATTTTTGGACGACCTTTTGATTTAGTGAGAGTTTTATCATCACCAAATAATCCTAATTGTGTATTGGCGACGGGTGATGGTTTGTAGCTTGTTGAAATAAGTCTTTTTAGTCCTAAGCGTTTAAAGTTTAATACAAAATATCGAAAAAAGTTGCTTTCGAATGGATCGTCACAGTTGCTGTAAATAACCTTACCCTTAAAAGTATTTGGATCATATTCAAGATATGATTCCACCTCTTTTTGTATATCTGAAAATTGAGTGTAAAACTCATCATTTTTTGCCTTTTTTGCATTTGTGAGATTACTGTTTGCCATATTTTCACTTTAAACACTATTACATCCCCAGTCTAAAAAAGCTTCTAATTTGTCCAAAACCCTCACGTATGCTAGATTTAACCCTATTCCAGCTCACAGAGATTGTACACAAAGAATGCCCCGCCTGCAACCACCCTAGCTGTCCTGCTCAACCTTCCTTTTTCCGTCAATAAACGCAAAAAACCCTATGCTCACCCACGCCGAAGTGATCGAAAAACTCAAAACCGTCAAAGACCCTGAAATTGGCCTCGATATCTGGACTATGGGTCTGATTTATAAACTCGACGTTACGGAGCAAAAAATCGCTATTCTCATGACCTACACTACCCCGTTCTGTCCATGGGGGTCAGAGATCAGTGAAGAAATTAAAAGCGCTCTAGACGGCAGTGGTCAGGAGGTTGTTATCGACCTCACATTTGATCCGCCCTACACAGTTCCCGATGAAGTTCGGGTTATGATGGGTGTATAAAAATATGAATAGGAAAAAAATACTTATTACCGGAGCATCAGGTAGTGGAAAGAGTTATCTGGCGGCATACATGAAAAACAAGCATTTTAACGCGGTAGATGCTGATACTATTCCGGGCTTAATGACTTATTTTGACACGGCCGGGCAAAAAGTGGACCCACCCGCTCCGGTGACTCATGAATGGCTCCAAAGCCATCGTTTACTCTGGGATAAAAATTTTCTTCAAAAATACCTTGAGCAAAATGCTCCTGTTTACTTTTTCGGGCAATCCCAGAATACCTTCGACGTTATCGACCTGTTTGACTACAAATTTTATCTGAAAATTTCCGACAGCCTGGTTGAAGAGCGGCTTCAGAAAGCTGAAAGAGATAATTCGTGGGGCAAGAAGCCTGAAGAGCGCGAGGAGATTATGCAGTGGTTGCCGTGGCTTGACCAAAAAGCCCAGGAACTCGGTTTCATAACCATCGACGCTTCGCTGCCACCTGAAAAAATAATGAACGCCATTGAAAACGCGCTTTCACTCTAGGATAGACATATGCCACCCAAACAAATTCGCGTCTGTTGCGGCAATAAATGCTCCGCACGCAATTCACAATCTATTATGGACAGGCTCGAAGAACATTTCGGACTCGCGTTTGGTTTAAAAAACGAACGGGTTGATTTGGATTTTACCGAATGCGTTGATTACTGCGAACAAGGCCCCAACGTAGTTATTAATGACGAATATATTATTCACGAAGCCACCACCAAAACGATTGCCGAAAAAATTGAGAAGAATGAAGTGCAAAAACTGGTACACCCAACACTCGACACCGTTGCCAAGGACGATTTTTTAGGAGATATTTTTTAAACCTATGGAACCAAAACTATTTGTTGCCACCAAAGCATTCATTACCCACAAGGGTAAGATTTTAGTTTTGCAAGAATCGAGTAACTACCAGGACGGAACCAACGTGAATAAATATGATGTTGTTGGCGGACGAATACAACCTGGTGAGCGTTTTGACGATGCGCTCCGGCGTGAAGTCCTCGAAGAAACTGGGCTTACGATAACGATCGGCAAACCATTTTTCGTTAACGAATGGCGGCCAACGGTTAAAGACGAGCCATGGCAAATTGTCGGCATTTTCTTTGAATGCGAAAGCGCAACAGACACGGTAGCCCTCAGCGCCGACCACACTGCTTTTGCGTGGATAGACCCTAAAGAATATATGCAGGCAAATATCATTCCAAACTTGTACCCTGTGTTTGAAGCATATCTGAAACGTTGACAATAACCCTCAGCAAAGCTAAAATTATACTTACTTTGCCTATTGTGCCTAATCTGATTACAGCTTTACCAAATCGTCCTATGGAACCCACCGCACCACTCCCCTTTCCACTTCCTGAAAAAAATGATTACGCTGTTAAAAAAACCGGTTCTATTCGGCATATTGTGGTTGACCGTGCCAAGTGTATTGGGGCGCGTTCGTGCGTAGCGGTTACGCCCGGAGTCTTCCAGATGGATGATGAAAACCTCGCGTACATTGTTGACCCTGACGCTGCGGACGACGACACGCTCCTGATGTCTGCCCAGTCCTGCCCCGTACTTGCCATACTTCTCTATGACGAACAGGGTAAACAAATTTTCCCGGAAGAATAAAAAATATCCCGATTGTATCGGGATATTTTTTATTTATTTTACATTATGCGGCCATAGGAATATCCGTATCTTCATCCGCGCTTTCTTCAAGCGACTCTACCTGTGCGGGTTCAATCGTACAATCAAAGCCTTTTTCTGTACGCTGAACAGTTACTTTTTTACCTTCATAGTATGAAGTTGCCTGTTCTCCCGGCTGTAGCGCATTAAATTTTGCGATCAATCTATCTTCAATAATTTTTCTCGATACACCTTGTTTGCCGTCACCATTGTCAATGGCAATCATTTCAGCCAAAGCTTTTGCGTCCGGAACTTCTTTAAACACTTCTTTGCCTGAGTTGTTATTTCCAATTTCTTGGATAGGTGAAAACTCGCGCGCGTGCATGTTCATAAATAGTGATTACTAATTAAAGTATTTAATTTTTAACAATTTAGTCTACACGCACCAAACCCTGGATTCCCGCCTGCGCGGGAATGACACCTCAAGAAACCAGCAACGAATTCAATAATAAATGTACTATATCACACCACTAGAATATAACAATTTATTTTTTCAAGAGTCTGGTGACCAGCGCCATAGCGAGCGCAGCCGCCACTGAAAGTAGCGCGACTTCACCAAACACTGCAGCGGACACCGGCACAAAACGGAACGCTTCTTGGATAACCGGCACAACCGTCCAGAGCACCACCATGCCAAGTGTCAGCAGACTGATTACCAGGAGGAGCCAATTGCTTTTTACCTGCTGCCATTCACGTGTAAAAAGAATTAAAAATACTTGCGTCATCACGAGCGCGCTCATACCGAGCGTACGACCCGTTTCGGGAGAACCGATTGTAATACCATAATAATACAGCCCGGCAGTAATTGCCGTAATTCCAAAACCTTGTATAGCGACTCTGAGGAGCAATTTTGGCGGCAAGAGCGGCTCGTTGGCCTTTCGCGGCGGTTCAGTCATTACATGGCGACGCGCTCTATCGCGTTCAAAACCAAGCACGGATGCAGGGTCACAAAATAATTCCAGAAAAACAATATGGATCGGAAGGAAAAATAAATTCTGACCGATCAAAATAGGAAAAAAAGACAGAAAAATAATCGGCATGTGAAAAGAAAACAAGAAAACAAATGCCTGGCGGAGATTGTCATAAATGCGACGACCCTCTTCAACAGCGCTCACAATTGTCGGAAACGTATCATCGAGGAGCACGATACCGGCCGCAGCCCGGGCTACTTCGGTTCCCTTTTTACCCATTGCAATGCCAATCTGTGCTTTTTTAAGCGCCGGCGCATCGTTAACTCCATCGCCCGTCATCGCCACAATCTGCCCTTGCTTTTGGAGCGCTTCAACCAAGCGATATTTTTGCTCCGGTCTGACACGAGCAAAAATTG
>CAZECR010000044.1:0-5618 GCA_964510495.1 uncultured Gammaproteobacteria bacterium | reverse complement strand
ATGTACTTGAATTCTTTATCTCGAGTCACGGTACCCGTAAAGGTTTGTCTGACTCAGCGCTTCGTACTGCAAACGCTGGATATCTCACTCGCCGCTTAGTTGATGTGTCGCAAGACGTCGTTATTATCGAAGAAGACTGCGGTGACAAAAACGGTGAAGTCTTTACGATCGAACAATCCAAAGAAATGGGTGAAAAACTTTCTGCTCGTGTTTGGGGTCGCTATATCCTGAGCGATCTTACGCATGACGGCAAAGTACTAGTTAAAGCTGGCGACGCTATTGACGACGAAGCAACTCGCGCAGTTGAACGCCTCCAAATTCCATCGGTGCATGTGCGCAGTCTCTTGCAGTGCAAATTACCAAAAGGTGTTTGCCGCAAGTGTTATGGCTTTGACCTTGCCCAGAACAAACCAGTTGAATTCGGTTCCGCTGTCGGTGTTATTGCCGCGCAGTCTATCGGTGAACCGGGTACACAGCTGACGCTTCGTACCTTCCACTCCGGTGGTGTTGCGGGAGCAGATATCACGCAAGGTTTGCCTCGTGTAGAAGAATTGTTTGAAGTTCGTAGTCCAAAACACCAGGCCTTCCTCGCCGCTGTTACTGGTAAAATTGAAATCGAAGATGCGGATGGTAAGATCGTGATTGGTCCTACGGGTAAGAAAATCTTCGAAGGTCGCAGTGGTCAGAAGATTGTTAAGGTCCACTTCGAAGGTATGGAAGAAATGAAAATTAAAACAAAATCTAGTGACGAAGTGCTGGTCAAAGATGGAGATCGTGTTGCGGCTGACGCTACGCTTGCAGTCATTGGCTCCTCTGGCGAAGAAGTGAAAGCGAAGTATGCTGGCCAGGTAAAAGTAGCTAAAAATACGATTACCCTCAGCTACGAAGGACCTCGCGTGCACGAACATGTTATCCCAATGGGCTATAAGATCTACCCAAAGAATGGTGACATGGTTGAAAAAGGCGATCGCTTGACTGACGGCTCTATCCACCTCCAAGAACTCTTTGAACTCAAGGGTCGCCCTGCAGTACAGCGCTATATCCTTGAAGAAGTACAAAATATTTACTCCTCTCAAGGTCAGAAAGTTAACGACAAACACGTTGAACTTATCATCCGTCAGATGTTTAGCCGTGTGTACGTCGAAGACGCAGGAGACACCGAACTCTTGCCTGGTGAAATTGTGGAAAAAGCGCAGCTTGAAATCGGTAACCGCCAAACTAAGAAAACCGGTGGCAAACTCGCCATTGGTCGTGAACTCTTACTTGGTGTTTCTCGTGTTGCGCTCTCGACCCAGAGCTTCCTCTCGGCTGCTTCGTTCCAGGAAACTGCTCGTGTGCTTATTAACACTGCTACAACGGGTAAAATTGACTACCTTGATGGTCTCAAAGAAAACGTTATCATCGGTCGCCTTATTCCAGTTGGTACGGGGTACCACCAGATTGAAGGCACTAAGTAAAAAACAAGGAAAACAGCTCGGGCATTTGTCCGGGCTGTTTTTTTATCCTTAAACCCTTGATTTTACTTGGGTTTTATGCTAGTATCAGCATACGTTTTGAAATGAGGAGACGAGAATGTATAACCTGATTTTGATCCTGATGCTGGGGTTCGCGTTGGTAGCGGCGCCGAAGAAACCTAAAAAGGTCAAGCAGCCGCTGACCGAAGCAGTGTGCCGTGCTAAGAACGGCAAAAAAGCCCAGGCCAGGTGCCTGGCCCAGCTGGAGAAGGAACGTTCTGTACTGCCCGCGGCGCCGACCGCATTTGCCGCGCTCGATGGGGGCGCTGCCGTGCCGGTACCCGCGCTGCGACCAGCCGCGCTTCCCCGGTCTGAGCCTGTTGAGCTCCTGCCTTTCGCGGGGGAGCCGGCCAACTGTCTCGATTCGCGCCGGGTCGTCTGGCTGGGATTCGTTCGTTGCATGAGTGAAAAAAAGCACGACATGCGATGGGAATGGCTCCCGATCCACCCGGCAAGAAAACCGGGGATGGAAACCTCGGCTGCGTGCACGGAGTTTGCGAATGCTAACGCCGACGCGCTCTACCTGCTCGGCTACGGGCAGTGTGAAGCGCTGAAAGGCGCCGACCTGCCGCCACGCGCACTGTCGGGACTTAGCGACGGCAAGTAGCCTGCTTTTCCCATTCATTTACTGCGGCCCCTCACCCTGCCGCCCGACCCTCCTGAGATTTTCAGTGTATGAAAGTTTAAGGAGGTGACGGCAGGAATTGTTGTATGCACTAAAGCCTCTTTAACCAGAGGCTTTTGCTATATTGCAGAAAACTAAGTGCGGTGCTACACTCCCAAAAGATTTCGTTTTTAAAAAATATCTATGAATACTACACGTCGTAACCTGGCAATAGTTGCAGCCGGAATCGTTGTTTTGCTGCTTGCCTTTTCTGTCTGGTATTGGTTGTATCGACCGACCGCTGTAACACCGGGTGCCAACTTGGTGCCGACGAACACCGACCCAATTACAGACTCCGGGCAGGTTATTGATGTTCCAACTACAACTGACCCAGGCGTAGTTACAGCCACAACCTCACTTCAGTCAACCAAACTGCCCGCAGATTTGGCTAGTCAAATAAACTGGTATACACCGCGCCCTATTGCTCGGCTTGGTTATTTAACTTCAAAAACCGAATTTAATTACGAAGAGCAATCAGATTATGCTCAGATAGCAGCTTTCACGTATAACGGGCAACCAGGACGTGTTATTTTATTGACAGTTCCTGCAGAGGGTATGGGTCCTTCCACTAATATGCGGTTAGTTGAGTACGGGGGTCAGATCATACTTTTGAGTAAGTACTCAGAAACGTATTACTCAGATTATGGTGGGAGTACTTCTATTTGGAATCCGCTCCTTGGTTCAAAATTAGTTGTTGATACTGATTTTACGCTCCCGTTATTTGATTTTCCAGAAACAATTAAAGTAAAAAATGATCGTCAGGTGCTCAGTAAACAAAACTATGCTCTCTTTAGCCCGGTTATTCAGGTTGATCCAACCGCACCCGTGCTCCTCACGGACACAGTCCATGGTCCGCTGTATTCTTCAACCAGCACTGGTGCTTTTTACTTCGTAAGTCCTGATGGCTTTACTATTATTTATACTCTACAACCTGATTTTTTTGGCACTGGTCAAAAAGATGCTGATGTTCCTCAAATCATTTGGAATGATGGCGTTTCCAATACAAGTGCGTATGGATACACAACGCGTGGCGGCTGTGGCAGCAGCGATTTTCTTTCAATCGTTTCGCCGACCAGCATCAGTGTTACGCGTGATCTTAAGGTGGTTGGAAAAACAAGCAAGGGTGATCTGGTCTATGAACTCAAAGATACTAATAACCAAATGCTGAAAGACTATTACGACAATAGCTATTCTCCGGGACGCGACGGTGACAAAATTACCTACGCTGAGTTTATAAGTATGCACCCCTTGGTGTTCTGGGTTGATCCGTTTGGTCGTCTCGTTAAATTAAGCAAGCTTGAGCTTGGTTCAATGGCGGAGTGTGGGAAGCCGGTTATTTATTTGTATCCACAACAGACTACGAACGTTTCGGTTAAAGTTGAACCAAAAGGCGGTCTTAGTTATAGCGATCCTGAGTATAATGAGGGATGGAACGTGACCGCTGAACCAAATGGCAAACTCACTGAACTTTCAAGTGGCAAAACTTACCCATATCTCTTTTGGGAAGGCCGTGGTGGATTGTATCAAACGCCAAAGACAGGATTTGTAGTTAAGAAAGCCGAAGTCGAAAGCTTTCTCAAGGAAAAATTGGCCTATCTCGGTATGAATACCAAAGAAACAGCCGATTTTCTAGAGTTCTGGCTTCCGCGCATGCAAGCTAAGCCATATTATTTCGTGACGTTCCTTGGAACACGACAGATGGATGCTCTGGCTCCGCTTACGATCAGTCCAAAACCAGATACCGTTGTCCGTATTCTTATGGATTACACACCGCTTGATCGACCGATTTCTGTAGAGCCGGAAAATTTGGGTACAACGCCGAAAAGAAATGGATTTACCGTTATCGAATGGGGTGGGGTACTTCGTTAAAATACCTTTTTACTCAAGAAGGACAGTTTACTGTCCTTCTTGTTTTTTATGATCATGTACGTTAATATAGCTCTACTTATGACTCTAAAAATCATTCGGATAATCGCTATTTTGTTGGTAGTTGGGGTTGCCATCGAAGGTGTGTGGTTCTTCAAAAAAGCCACCACTGACACTTCGGGTACTCAACCAATTTCGTGGTTTCAAGCTTCACGGGAATTACCGCGATTTGAACATAGATCTAGCTTCCTTGAACCTGAGGTGTATGATCGCTACTTTATTGCTGCCCAAACTAACCGAGCGCCCGTTGTTCAAGAAAACGTTGTTTCGGCCGTAATCCCGCATCATTTAGTGGCTGGTGTCTATCAAGCCCGATTTTTTGACGCCCTTCAAGAGCAAAATCCGCCTGTTGTTGTTCTCATTGGTCCGAACCACGCCGAGGCCGGACGAAGTTCTATTATTACGAGTCTTGGTACCTGGAAAACACCTTATGGTAACTTAGACGTCGATCAGAATGTTGTCCAAAAATTGGTTGACCAGAAAGTCGCCGTAGTTGATGAAACAACGATTGACCCCGAACACACGATTGGCGCCGATGTTCCCTTTATTAAACATGCGTGGAAAAATACGCAAGTTGTTCCATTGATTGTAAAAGCGAGCACGCCCACTTCAACGCTCGAACAGCTCGCTCAAACGCTTATTACTATTTTGCCTAAAAATAGTTTGGTGCTCGCGAGCGTTGATTTTTCGCACTACCTCCCTGAATCAGTCGCCAGTTTTCATGATGAGTTGTCGCGTAATGTTTTAGCGGTAGGTGATTTAGATCGTGTTAGCAAATTAGAAGTTGATAGTCCAAAAAGTTTATATTTTTTGCTGTACTATAACCAGCTGAAGGCTGCCCAAAAGTTTACGCTGCTTTCGTCGACTAATAGTGCAGCGATTAGTGAAAACCCGACTGCTTCTGAAACCACAAGTCACATAATTGGCTATTATACCGCTGGAAAACCAATTGAAACACCAGTTACCACCGTCCAATTCTTTGGTGACATGATGCTTGACCGGAACGTTGCCAAAGCTTTTGGTGCGGAAGGACTTGATTATCTTTTTGCTAAACTGAAAGGACAGGAAAATCGGTTTTTTTACGGGATGGACTACCTCATCGCGAACCTGGAAGGTCCTTTTGCACCAACACGCGTTCCGACGACCAAAACAATTGCGTTTCGTTTTGATCCTAAATTAGCGGCGCAAATTAAAGAGTATGGTTTTACGGCTGTGAGTCTGGCTAACAACCACACACTCGATATGGGCTGGGCTAATGTAGATTTTACGCACGAAACACTTGATAAAGCTGGTGTCGGACACTTTGGGGACGAGCTCCGTGAAGGCCCGGAGTACACATGGTTTTCTAAGCTGCCGAGCAGTGAAGACAAAATCGCTTTCATTGGTATTAATACAACCGATCACCCTATTGATACAGCAAAAATTTCTGCCGCAATTAAAGATGCTACATTAAAAGCCCGCTATGTTATCGTAATGATGCATTGGGGTGTGGAGTATGAACGTATTTCCAGACA
>CAZECR010000043.1:0-6058 GCA_964510495.1 uncultured Gammaproteobacteria bacterium | reverse complement strand
CTCGACAAGATTGCTAAACCACTATATGGTTAAGAAAGTGATACTTTATATATTTTTGTATGCAACTACTTACTCTCTTTAAAAAAAGTTTTCGTGCCTGGCAAAAGGATAAAGCCCAACAGCTCGCTGCCTCGACTGCGTACTACACTGTTTTTTCGCTCGCACCACTCTTGATCATCATTATAAGTATCGCCAGTTTTTTCTTTGCTTCGTCAAATGTACAGGAACAAATTATCGCTCAAATGCAGAGCATTTTAGGGCCGGAAGGGGCAGGCGCTATTGCTTCGATGCTGGCGGCCGCCCACAGCTCGCCTCACTCGGCGCTTGCTACAATTCTTGGTGTTGTAACACTTATCCTCGGCGCTACCGGACTTCTTGTTTCACTCCAAGATGCTGTTAACACTATTTGGAATATAGAAGTAAAACCCGATCAAGCAACGATTAAACGAACCATTGTCAAAAGATTTTTCTCGCTCGGACTTATTCTCGTAATTGGTTTTCTACTGGTTGTTTCGCTAGCCGTTTCAGCCGGCATCAGTTTTTTCTCATCAATTATTGCCGCTCATGTATTCTTTCCGCCTTTCTTACTCTGGATTCTCGACACTGTTGTATCAGTCGGGATTATTTTTATTTTGTTTGCTCTGTTAATCAAATTTTTGCCTGACCTCATTATCCCCTGGAAAGTGCTTTGGCCAGGCGCACTTCTGACGTCACTGTTATTTACCCTGGGTAAAATTTTACTCGGCTGGTATTTTGGTCAAAAGAACTTTGCCTCGGCATACGGTATTGCCGGCTCGCTCATCATCCTCCTGCTCTGGATCAATTATTCTGCTCAAATCTTTTTCTTTGGCGTTGAGTTCACCAAAGTACGTGCCGAACAAAAAATGACGGTTCTCTATCCCAAGCCCCATGCTCAGTTTGTAGGGCAGGGCAAAAACACGTCATACCCACGCGGCTTTCCTATTCTTGACGCAGTACTCGCAGCTACCATACTTGTGCTCGAATCAAAGGTCTTTGCCTTAATTCGACGTTTTAAAAAGAAAAAGGCTTCGCTTGAGAAACTCCTACCATAATCTCCTTGGTACGCAGTATCCGGTACCATCCTCGACAAAACTGGATTTTTTGGTATACTAGTCCTTTATTGTAAGCGATGTATGGTCTTTCCGATTACGAACGCCTCGGCCCAAACCCTCTATTTTGAACTAGCACTCGTTTTGCTCGTGCTTATTTTTTTAAAGAAAAAACCGGCTTCGTGGGTGCTGAGCTCAGAAGTAAGCACGCTCCTCAAAGGAGCGAGCATCCTGGCAATTATTTTTGCCCACATTGGATACTACCTGGTGAGCGACACCAAATTTCTCTATCCCCTATCTATCGCTGCTGGAATCGGAGTAAATATCTTTTTGTTTATCTCGGGCTACGGCCTTACCCGTTCGGCAGTAAAGAACACATTATCACGTTTAGATTTTTATAAAAAAAGATTACTTCGGCTGTACGTACCACTCTTCCTGACACTCCTCATACTCCTCGCTCTTGATGGCCTATTCCTCCATCTTTTCTATCCGCTCAAAACCGTTCTCCAAAGCTTTATTGGTTTTTTTCCAAAGGCTAATCTCTACGCGGATATCAATTCCCCGCTCTGGTACTTCACACTCATTTTAGGTTTCTATCTTATTTTTCCAATTATTTTCTTTAAACGAGCGCCGGTGATTTCCGGTTTTCTCGCGCTTGTCATTGCTTATTTTGTTACCACGAGACTTACCCTACCGGTCGAAGAAGGCGTGCTTGGACTCTACCGCCTCCACATTCTCGCCTTCCCGCTCGGTATGATCTACGCCGGTCTCACCGAAATTATTCTGCAGCATCAAACTAATCACCCTAGTTTTTGGAACAAATTACCTCGAATTCCAAAACTGCTGAGCACGTTCATACGCTATGCTGTTATGGCGATGAGTCTTTACTACACTCAGCACTTCTTGATTGAGTCAGGTGTTGGCAAAGGACTCAAAACAGAACAGATCATCAGCCTCGGCACCATGGCGCTCGTGATACTTCTCGCTCTTTGCACCAAACTTTCCAGTCGCTTCTTGCTTATTTTTGGAACGTATTCGTACGAAATCTATCTTCTGCATTGGCCTTTTTTTTATCGCTATTCCCCCCTATTTTTGTGGTTACCGCCGGCTGCCGCTACCGCACTCTCGTTAGCACTTCTGCTGCCGCTCGCGTTTCTGCTACAAAAAATTGCTGGCCGCCTGACTACCTTTATCGCGCCGGAATTTTCTAAAAAATAAACAAGTACAGATTTATTGCCCAAATAAAGCAAGGCTGTTATACTAACAGTACTCAAATAGTTATTTATTTTATTTTGTCCGAATACTATGACGCTTACTCCTCAAAAAATAGGCGCTCTTGCTATCGTCTTCGTAGTAATGGTCGGAATCTTTGTAGTACTCGGTCTTTGGGTGAATAAAAAACCCAGCAAAGGAGTTACTCCTCTTGCACTAACCGGAATTGCACAGAATGCTCAAGCAGGGGCAATCATTCAGGTTGATGGAGAGGTCTTCTATCTTGAGGGCGTAAATTCATGGCCAACCAATCTTGAAGGGAAACGAGTCACGGTTTCGGGAAAATTAGTCGAGAAAAAATATATTCCTGATCCCGGCACAGACCCCAATCTTCCCTCGGCTGGAGCTGCTGGAAACCAACACGTATTTGAAAACCCAACGTACAAAATTGCTGAATAAAAAAATCGCCCCGACAATGATCGGGGCGATTTTTTAATTATTTTTTTCGCCAGCTTTTAATAATCACATGGGCGTACGATAGCCACAGCAGAAAACTGAGGAAGAGAAAAAATCCTACCATGCCCACAAAGACGTACCACGCGATTGGTGAAAAACGTGCTTTGTAATGAGTACCGAGCCAGAGAAAAAAACCCATCACCAACCAGTAGAGCGGCAAAGTAAAAAAATTGCGGTAGCGTTTTTTGTAGATTTCGCCGGCAAATAATTCTTTTTGCGCCGCCGACTGATTCATGGCGAGGTCCGCTAATTTTTCGAGACCTTCAGTAAGTGGTGGATTATTTTTCATATACTACCAGTATACTAACTTTCGTTGTTTTTAACAATCAGTTTTTCTTTTTCGGCGGTCCACCCGATACCATTAATAGTGATCTGAACAAATGAGGCGAGACCGGCCACGGCTAAAATAAAAATAATGAGGTGGCTGATTGGAAGCGTGGTGTAGATAATGATAACAGCAGCCGACAGCCAGACGCCAACACACCACGGACAGGCCAAAAGGTCGGACAACACTTTGCGCAATCCCACCGTTGGTTTGTGACAAATGATTTTTTCTTTACCTGTAAATTCGTCTTTGACGCGCTCTTTGATAACACACAGGTCGCGCACATACTGCATAATACCGTCGTACACAAACAAGCGTGTCAAACGAAATACTGCCAGTACCAAGATAAAGAATTCAAAGATACTGATATTTTTAAAAGTGAACATTCCATTATTGTCATACGCGATACTCACGACGACCATTACCGCCATAAAAAAAAGGGCGAGCATAAATTCTAGGCGCGTATTTACTTCTTCTTTGATAGTTTTATCCATAAAGGCAAAGCTAGTAATTTTTAAAACGCTCTTTCACTTGTACGCCAAGACCTGGACACTGTCAACTCATTTGTTGACGACACCCTCTGGCGCATGCTATGTGACATAGTAGCTGCAACAATCAGAAGGAGCGTGCATGGACCTAGAATTCGAACGGACAATCACTCCTGGCACACCCCCGTCCGACAACGAGCTTGGCTTCGGCCAGGTCTTCAGCGACCACATGTTTACGCTTGAAGGTGGCCCGAGCGGTTGGTATAACCCGCGCATCAGGCCCTATGGCCGACTCCCGCTGGGCCCCGCTGCCCCTGGCTACCAGTATGGGCAGCAGGTATTTGAGGGCCTGAAGGCTGTGTGGGGCGTGGACAATCAAGCCCGCCTGTTCAGGGCACCTGAGCACCTGAGGCGGCTCAAAAAAAGCGCCGCGTATGTGCGGCTGTCCTGTCCACCGGAGGGGCATCTGCTTCACGCCATTAGCGAACTGGTCCGCATCGACCAGCGCTGGATCCCCAAATCTCCGGGAACAAGTCTGTACATCCGACCTTTTTTGCTGGGGTCAACGTGCTTTCTCGGCATCAGACCGTCGACCGGGGTACTCGCCGCCGTGATCACGTCGCCAACTGGCCCCCTCTACGGCCCCAAGCCAGTGAGCCTCCTCATCGAGGAGAAGCGTTCGCGCGCGACGCCTGGCGGCCTTGGTAGCATCAAGACCGGCGCCAACTACCTTCAGGCTCAGCTGGCCACGTCGGAAGCGCAGGATCAGGGATTCAACCAAGTCCTCTGGACTGACAGCACCACGCACCAGCTCGTGGAAGAAGCGGGCACCATGAACTTCTTCGCCGACTTCTACAGCGCGGGCAAGCACACCATCGTCACACCTCGCTTAACCGATACTATCCTCGAGGGCATCACGCGCGACGCGGTCAATCGGGTCCTGCGCGACCATGGCTACGAGGTGGAAGAACGGCCCCTGACCGTCGATGAACTGGTTGCCGCGCACACGACGAACAAGCTTCAGGGAGCCTGGGGAACCGGAACAGCAGCAACGATCGCGCACATCGGTGAACTCGGATACCGTGGGCAGCGCTTCAAGGTAGGCGACGGCACACCCTGTGAGCCGGCCGAGCTCGCCTTCAAGGTGATCAACGAAATCCAGACGGGCGCACGAAGCGACCCGTACGGCTGGACCACCCTGGTGCCGCTCTAGGCACCTCTTCACTATTCTAGCGAAGCGTCAGCGGGCCAACGATACTGGTCCGATATATAAAAAAATCCTGACTGCAGGATTTTTTTTAGTCTAAAAACACTTAGACCAGTCTTGAGTAAGACTGGTCTAAGGGGAAGCCGAACTAATCACTTCCTGGCGAGCGCCGCTTCGAGCGTTATGGTCGAAGCGCGCGGTCGCAATGATGTTCGGCTAAAGGTGGGGCAAAGAGCAAGATTGGTGGGTCCGCGCAGCGACTGCGCGAAGTGGGGTGGGCGTTCTCGACTTGTCGGATTGAACCGGATGAGCTGCTCGACGGATCGAGGGGCTCTTGCCGGTAATCCAACCCCGGGCGAGGCGGGGTTCCGCGATAGTTGGCTTTTTTGGGCCAACCATCCTGATGAGCTAGAAGTACGTGCTCATTGCACTATACCCCCTTTCTTAGATTTGAGGACACTCCTATGAGGACGTCCACGCTGTAGCCACTCTCGGCAGGTCGGGCTGTGCCCTGTTACCTATTCACCTGCTGTCTTAGAGCCACACTTGGCGTGGGAATTGACTTGGAATCTACCTTCTTTTATACGCTAGCGGTAGGAAACTAGCGGTAAACCTATAGCGGAAAGCTCATCGCCGTCCGCATGCCCGGTTTAACTTGGGCTAACCTATACGAAAGTCCATTGTACCTGTCCTTTCTAGTTGGGCGTGCGATCGTCGCAGCCACTCTTCTATGCAGAGAAACGCAGAAGAGTAGATACGAATTTTTAAACAACAAAAGAATATATCAAATTTTAGAGTTTTTGTCAAGAACGCCTACTTCCTCAGGCTTATCCACACCCCTCCTTGACTCTAACGTTACGTAATAGTTTAAACTGGGTTATAGTAGCTACTAAAAACTATGGCCTATACAATCCACAACCTGGCCAAACTCGCCGGCGTCAGCGTGCGCACGCTGCATTACTACGACGAGATCGGCCTCCTCTCCCCTGCCAGTATCCAAAAAAATGGCTACCGGCAGTACGAAGAGCCACAGCTTATTCGTTTGCAACAAATATTATTTTTTCGCGAACTTGATTTTGAACTCTCCGAAATCAAGGAAATTCTGAGTCGTCCCAACTACAGCGTGGTTGGCGCGCTTCAGGAACAGAAAAAAATGATCGAGCTCAAACGAAAACGTCTCGACAGACTTATTACTACAATCACCACAACAATTACTACTATGCAAAATAATCAACCCATT
>CAZECR010000042.1:0-6326 GCA_964510495.1 uncultured Gammaproteobacteria bacterium | reverse complement strand
GAACCCGTCTTTTCGCCTTGAAAGGGCAATGTCCTAACCGATAGACGATGGGGCCGTTATCGTGTTCAAATTGAACGTGACTATAATATATTTTTTAGGGAAAAAAGTCAATAGTTCGCCTTAAAATAAAAAAAGACCTCGTAAGTCTTGTAAATAGAATAGTTAAGGGTGGGGGAGGGTCGATACCGTGATATCGACCCTCGGGTTGGTGGAGGGGGTGTGGCAAGCTTTCACGGAAGCTAGGCCGCATCGTCGTCCTGAGGCCGGGCAAGCTGACCGGAGTGCGCCATGCGGAAGCGCAGACGGTCGCTGCTGAGCTGCAGGTCCTTGATCATCCGCTCGAGCGCGGTGCGGGGCGTGCTGCCCAGCTCCGTCTCCTCCCGGATACGGTCCAAGAGGTAGATTGCGAGGAACCCGTTTCCCATCTCCTGGCGCAGATCATCTGCAAGCGCGGCGATGTGAGCCATGTCGTGATCAGCGACCTGAGCAAGGAGGACAAAGTCGGCGTCTTCGTAACGCCGGTCGGGAGCGACGCCCTGTGCCTTCTTGGCAGCGATTCGCAGCATCAGGTCCTTGAAGTTCATCTCGAATCCGTTGAGTCCGCTCACGTGAGCCTCCTATGAAAAAAGTTTGTGTTGAGTGTGCCGCCTACAAAATAAATTAATTTGCAAATGGCACACCCAACATTGAAAGAACAAAGTGTAAGGCTAGCACGTTTTTGGTCTTTCGTCAAGGCTATCGTGCTGCCGAAAAGCATACAATGCCGCCACTATAGCATATTTTTGATTTGTCAACAATGCTTTTGTGGATGCAAAAAAGAAGGGTTGTTACGCTTGGTTAAGAGAAAAAATACTAACGAGCGTGGATAAATACGCATAGCCTTTTGGTATCACAACGCGGAAGGCATATTTTGTAAAGGGTAGTTGTGCAGAAAATAAAAAAACTTGGCTACAGTAGCCAAGTTTTTTTGATGATGTTTAGACTTCGATCACGACCGGTAGAATCATTGGGCGCTTTTCTGTTTTGGTAAACAAGAACTGTCCAACATAGTCGCGGATCTTGTTGCGGATATTATTGGTATCTGCCCAGGTAAGCGGGTCGGATTCTACAACCATCTTTTTAACACGATGGCGCAAATCTTCGATCAGGTCTTTGTGGTCCTTGAGGAAAACGAAACCGCGGGAAATGATGTCGGGGTTCTGGATGAGTTTACCGCTCTTGGTATCAATCGTTGCGATAATTACCACCATACCGTCTTCGGCAAGTACCTGGCGATCACGGAGCACAATGTGCTGCGAATCAGATATTCCAAGACCGTCCACAAAGACATATTCACTTGGAACTTTTTTCGGCAAGACCTTAACTTTACCAGCGGCAAGTTCAATAACCGTTCCGTTATCGGGCACAAAAATGCGTTCTGCTGGGTAGCCATTTTTGATCGCCAAATTACGAGCTTCTTTAAGGAAGAAATGATTGGCGTAGACCGGAACGTAATAATCTGGTTTGACCTGGTTGATCATGTCCACGATGTCGCGGCGCGTGCCGTGGCCCGAGACGTGCACATCCATAAGGTCGCCATGAATAACATTATCGACTTGGCGATAAATATTATCTTTAAGGCGTTGCACGGTGCGTTCGTTACCAGGGATAACCGATGACGAGAAGATAACTGTATCATTTTTCTGGAAGCGAATATCCTTGTGTTCGCCGCTTGCAATGCGATTGAGTGCAGCGTTTTCTTCACCTTGCGCGCCGGTACAGACGAGAACGACTTTGTTATCAGGATATTTAGCGATATCACGAATATCAATCTGTACGCCTTTGCCGACTTTGATGTAGCCCAGTTCGCGCGCGATCTCGATATTCATTTTCATGCTGTACCCAGCGAGCGCCACAAATTTATTTAGTTTTTGTGCAGCTTCGAGCACCCATTTGACGCGTTCGACCATCGACGAGAAAGTAGCCAGAATCACGCGACCAGGAGCATTTTCCAAAATTTCACTTAAGTTTCGGTAGAGTTCTTCGTGCGTGGCATGTCGTCCTTCGCGAATAGCGCCAAGACTCTCAAGCATGAGAACGCTGGGGCGTTTTACATTCTGTAATTGTTCGTACCGAATATGTGTGGAACCATCTTCTTCACGCTCCATGGTCCAGTCACCGGCGTGAATGGCGCTGCCAGCCGGAGTTTCGAGGATCGTGCCCATGGAGTCCATGATCGAATGTTCGACCTGGAAGAATTTTATGGTGAACGCGCCGAGTTTGATAACATCGTTAATCGTTTTAACCGGAATAGTACGCAGTTTAGCGCCCGTATCTTTTTTGTAATCATCCTGGCGGTGCTTGATCATCGCGATCGTGAGCGGCATGGCAATAATTGGTGGGTTGCCAAGCTTCTCAAGGAGAATTGGTGCGGCACCAATGTGGTCGAGGTGACCGTGGCTAAAGATAACACCGCGAATGTTTTTTTCTTTACCAACTAAATATTTGGTGTTTGGAATAACATAGTCGATGCCCGGCATGTCTTCTTCCGGAAACTGTACGCCCATGTCGAGAATGAGAATATCTTCGCCATATTCGAAGATGGTCATGTTGCGACCAACTTCTTCACAGCCACCAATCGGAATAATGCGGAGTGTTCCGGCGCCGTTACTAATAGTAGTAGGTTTAAAGGTCATTGGAACAACGACTGGTTTAGCTGGTGGCGTTCCATGAAAACGATCGCGTGGTTGAAATATTGAAGGGTACGGAGATTTTCCGGTTTGCTTAGTGCTCGGTACTGGAACAGGTGGCCGTGGTTTTTTGTCGAATAACGCCGCACCAAAGTGACTGCGCGAAGCAGGAGCGCTTGCGGGTGTTCTGTGGGCGACTGGACGAGCTACTGCTCGGACGGGCGAATTAAAAGTGCCAGCAGGGCGAGGCTTCGCAGCTGGTTTTGGTTGGTTCAAGGGCTTCCCGAGATCAAGTGGAGACAGCGGGGCGTTAGGTGTAGGGTTCATACGTTGACGTACTAGCTTAACTTAAATTAGAGAATGAAGATTCTGTAATTCAAAGAAATAAAATAAAAGAAGGGTGTTGTGCGGTTTAGGAACAATTATCGTAGCTACTTGGGTAATTGAATTTTGTAATTTGTGTGAGTAATTAGTAGTTTGGAAAGATTTTTACAAATAGATGTGCTTCCACCCAAAATACTAATTACTAGCTACTCATTACTTCGTTAGTGCGGACGGGGGGACTCGAACCCCCAAGGATTGCTCCATACGCTTCTGAGACGTACGCGTATACCAGTTCCGCCACGTCCGCAAGGGGCTATGACTATTCAGTTTTCCATTTCCAGCTTGTCTTTACATACCAGTCACTTAAGGATGCGTACCGATCACTTGGTGCAACGATGCGATTGGCAGTAATACCTTTAATGTTTTTGTTAACAAAGAAATTGTAATTGGGAGTAAAGAGAAAAACAGCCGGTACCTGATCTACCAAGATGTCTTGGAATTTTTTGTAGAACGTTTCGCGGGCAGCAGTGTCGGTAGTAGCGCGAGCGTCTTCAAGAAGTTTGTCAGCGGTGCGGTCAGAAAATTGAGCGAGGTTGAGTCCTGGGTAATCTGCTTGAGAGGAATGCCAGAACGGGAACAAGTCAGGATCACCGCCAATGATCTCGCCGTACAGCAGAATATCGAATGAACGATTTTTAAAGACGTCTTTGCTGATGGTGCGGCTACTTACTTCATCAAAAATTGTTTTGATACCAAGTGCTTTCCATTGGTCGGCGAGGAGTGCGGCAGTTTTTTCGTATTCTTTGGTATCAACAAAGGTGATGCTGATAGTGAGTGGAGTGCCATCTTTAGTTTTGCGATAAAAGGTTTGGTCAGCAGACATTTCCGCTCGAGCTTTTTCAGTTACTTGTGCTGTGATCGCATCAATGGTGCTTGAGGCTGTTGATCCTTCGGGTGGGTTTTTGATTGCCGCATCGATTTGAGGCTGTGCCGCTTTCAGGAGCGCGGCTTGGCGAAGTGAAAAGTATTCTTCCGGTTGAATGCGTGTCCATTTCTTGTCTAAGAGTGCGTTGGCAGCATCTACATCAAAACCAATTTTTTTAATATCTGGATAATAACCAATACTGCCTGGTAAGAGCGGGGCATCAAGTACCTGTCCAGCTCCTTCAAGGGCCGTATCGACAATGCTTTGTTTGTTAATAGCGAGGGAGAGCGCCTTTCTCGCATCGGCATCTTTAAGTGTGGCGTTGCGTTCTTGGTTAAAGAAGAGGGCAGTGTACTGAGGGAGGATAAGCGGATGGCTCACTAAATTTTTGCTACTCAGTTTGTCCTGTGATTTGCTTGGTACAAAACTGATTGCGGATACTGACTGGTTCTGAACCGCGTCAACTGCTTCATTGGGGTCAGCAAAGAATTTAAATGTCAAAGTTTGGAGGTATGGTTTTTTACCATAATACAACTCGTTTGGCGATAAAACATAACTTTGAATAGTGCCAGAATCGTCTTTAATGAGCGTTTTGAATTTCCAAGGACCTGTTCCAATTGGTTTAAGATTAAGTGGGGTCAGTTTAAGATTGAGCGGCGGAATCGCAGCCCAAATATGTTCCGGTAGAATACCGACTGTAAGACTGTTTAAAAAAGGTGCGAAAGGTTCTTTGAGGGTGAAGCGGATGGTTTTGTCGTCTACCTTTTCGATTTGAACACCTTGAAAAGCAGGTAAAAGCGGGCTGCTTGCTTCAGGATTCTGGATAGTTTCAAATGTGAAGAGTACATCGTCTACAGTAAGTGGGTTACCGTCGGACCATTGTACACCGGTCTTAAGAGTGATGGTGTAGATTTTTTTGTCGCTGCTGAGCGTTGAAGTGGTGGCGAGGTCTGGTTCGAGTTGACTGCCGACATAGTGGAAAAGCCCCGTATACGTAAGCGAGCTTAGATCGCTGTCGATATCACTGGCACTAGCATAAATAGGGTTTACAAATTTAGGCTGCCCCACCATCGCTTCGCTGTAATCACCTCCTTGGCGAGCAACCGGAGTAAAATGGGTGAAAAGGAATACGGCTGCAAGACCAAGAGCAGTGGCAGCACTCACGATGCCAAGAATAGCGACTAGTTTTTTTTCTTGTGGTTCTAAAAAGCGACCAACGTATTTAAGCTGGGTAAAAGAGGGAATGGAGCGACTGTTCACTGCTCCCACAAGTTTGCGGTCCAAATGAGCTTTAGTCTGTTGACGACGGCTCTTTTTTTTAAACCACGTAAAAAAAGTATCGAGCTTCATGAGAAGAACTTTTAGATTGAGGGTTTCTAGGATCAGAATCCCTAAAGACAGGCCAGGATCGTGAGTGAACGCTGGCTTAGAAGATCAGGCGGGCAAGGGATAAGCCGAAGAATAAAACGCCCAAAACAATAGTTGAATAATGGAGGATTTTGTCGACACCACGTTTGGTGCTATAAACGTTGCTCGAACCGCCAAAAGCGCTGCCAATGCCGCCGCCTTTTTGCTGCAAGAGAACCGCGATGATGAGTAAAATCGCTAGAACAAGCTGAAAAATGTTGTACAGATTTTCTTTCATAAAGAGGGTTAGAAGATAGTTCAGACTGGCAATATCGTACCATGACAGTCGTTTGGTGTCAATTTTTAGCAGCAGATGAGCTCAGCCCGCTAGGCATCTTCGTGGGGAAGGTGGCTACTGGGTTGGGGCAGCCAGCAGTCGTGGTGGACGATTGCTGGCTGCAGTGGTGGTGTGGCCTTAGGCCGCTTTCTTCTTCTGCTGCCGACGGGTTCGGCGGCGGTGGTGTGCGCCTCGTGAAGTGCGGGAGGCGGCCAAGTCTTGGCGCTGGGCCTCGGCGATCTGCTGCTGGGTTTGCAGCTTCTCCTCGGCCTGGTACCGGGCGATCATCTTCATGAAGCTGATCGCAGCGACAAGACCCGCGCCTACAATGAGCAGGGTAGCCTGAGCGCCCTGGTCTTTCCAGAAGTCGGTTGACTTGCCCAGGGTGTCGCCTGTCCAGATGAGCGGCGGGCTGATCCATCGTGCCTCGGCGCTGGCGCCGGCATACCAGACGATACCGAAGATCGTGGCGATGAGTGAGATGAATGCCAGCCCAAGCTCAAGTGGCGCTGTCCACTTCGAATGGAGAACTGCCTTCTTTCCGTGGTCCATACGAGCACCTCCGGGTAGTGTGGTTGATAAGGTACGAAGGAAAATAACTATGCTTTTTGTATACACCAAAACAGTAAAAAAATCAAGGGTATCGGGCTTTTAGGTGACCTTGATAGCGGTGTCTTTCCTTTTTAAAAAACCTTCTTTTTCCAGTTGAATAATAAGTGTATTC
>CAZECR010000041.1:0-6615 GCA_964510495.1 uncultured Gammaproteobacteria bacterium | reverse complement strand
GTGTCGCACGTGAGGTTGGTAAATGTAACAAAAAGACTTGTCTGCCACGCAGAGCGCAGTCCGTTTCCTTGTACAAAATATTCGTTAGCATCCCCGACCCAACGCAGCGTAGCATTATTATCCGTATCAATTACTAACGCGGGGTTAGTTGGCACAGAGGCGCGCGTCGCAGCACTTTGTTCAGCCCCATAGGCTGTTACAGTGCCATCACCATTTACCGCAGCGACACTTATAGTGTGGGGCGAATTTGGCGTGAGGCCTGTAGACAGAGTAGGTGCGCCCGAACCTAATTCTGCATATGTAAATCCGGCCGGTAGTACACCCCACGTTCCATCAAGTTGAAGATACAACGTTGTGCTCGGTGCCGTATCTCGCACTCGATAGGTCGTAGCCACCGTCTGCGGATTACCATTAATAGTCGCGGAATCAATGGTAACAGTAAGCGTGGTTGGAGTGTCTGAGCTTACCAAAGCAGGAGCATTTGGTGTAGCAGCCAGCGTAAACACAGGTGCAGATGCAACATAACTCGAGGTAGCATTTAAGCCACCGTCTCCCGAAGCAACTCTAAACCAGTATTGAGTATTAACAGCGAGATCAGTAAATGTATATGAGGTAGATGAGGCACTGATAGTAGCAACGTTGTTGTAAACCGCTCCATCAGTTGAGAAGTCAAGCGCATAAAGTGTTTCAGTTCCATTACCCGAAGTCCAGTCCAATTGGACCGAATTAGTCGTAACATTACTGGTAACGGGCGAAAGTGAGGGATTATTAACCCCAGAAGTGCTTGCCGCCTCGCTCAAATTTGAGGCCGCAGTCACCACCCCGTCACCGTTGCGGGCATAGACGCGAAACTGATAATACGTATTAGCACTAAGATTAATAACTCGTACCGGATTACCCCAGACTAAGCGTGTTTGCCAAACCGGAGTAGAACCATTCGAGCTGCCGTCTGCAGCGATATAGTTGCCTGCTGTTTCGTTATAAACAGCATATTCAGTACTATCAGGATTATCAAAACTAATAATACTTACATCAATAGTAGAAGTGGTAATACCGCTTACCGATGGTCTGCCTGGCACGTCGGCGTATGTATATAAGGATATGCTTGGTCCATAGCTGGTCGCAAGGCCACTGCCGTTGATTGCCGCCACACTAATGGTGTGCAGTGAATTCTGGGTCAAACCGAGCGTCGTTACTCCAGCCCCCGACCCCAGTTCGGTATAGGTCAACCCTACTGGCGTAGCAGTCCACACCCGATCAGCACGCAAATAACGAGGCGAAACCGTGCCCGTGTCTTTTACATAAAATGTTGTTGTTAGGGGGTCGTTACCATTGAGCGCCGCGGTATCGATGAGCAGTGAGAACGAAGTTGAGTCTATGGGAGTTACCGACGTTGGGGCGTTTGGCGTGGTAGCCAAGGTGTATGTCTGGCTTGATGTGGCGTACGACGAAGTTGCTGACAACCCGTCTGCCGAAGCTACACGAAACCAATACGGAGTGTTAGTGGCAAGGCCTGTAAACGTATAATTTGTTAGTGTGGTTGTGGCAACATTTGTAAAATCTATACCATCGACGGACTGTTCAACAGAGTAATATGTACCGTCTCCCCCTCCCGATGTCCAATTATATGTTATCGAAGTAGCAGTGACACCGCTTGTTGAAGTTGGAGCGACCGGTGCACTATTTACCGAAGTACTGAGGGCAAGCGCCACATAATCAACCGTGCTTGCAGGGCTGCTGGTGGGAGTACTTAAATACGTACGAATGTTTAAGGTGCCAGCGGTTAGGTTTGCCAAACATGCGTCGGTAATTTCACTAGGCCAGTTAGCGCTTGAGGCGGACGCTGAAGCCGAGGTGAGTGTATTGCCAACACAATACTTCCAGGTTGCACCATTATCATTTGAAAGCTGATAACGAACATCTCCTGTACTATTTGCAGCAAAAGAACTTGCCGAAGTAAAAGCGTGGCCCGCAAGAAAATCTACACTGTAATCTGTGGAAGAACCTCCCACACCTGAAGATAAAAAGGTTGATTCTTCGGCTGCCGTTGAAACAGAAGGGTCAGTTGAAGCGTACTGTCGCACAAAAACCCAGTCCGCTTGCATTGTCCCAGAATAGTTATAAATTTGAACATGCAGACCGGTTGAGGACAGCGGCACCGTTGAGCTCAAAGTAGTATTCGTGGAATTGTCGTAGGCTTTGACCGAAACACCAGAACGATAAATAAGTTTCGCTCTTCGAAAGGCAGTATTTGCCCAACTACTGAAGCCACTTTCTGAACCGTTCGCTTCGACATATATGCTACCGTTATACATCAAATAATCAAAACCGCTCGCACCAGTCATCTCCTGCAACCATCTCTGAGATGAATTTGCAGCACCAACATTACCATACGAAGTAGTGCTTTTACTTACACTCGCCTCGATTACCGAATCGCCCGGCAACGTATAGCTAGTAGACCAGATACCGTAATTACTCGACGGCAAATTGAGAAGTCCAGAACTATGCGCGGGCGTTCCGACTGTTGTCCACTTGCTGCTATCAAACGTACCTGAAAAATCATCGGCAAACAGGAAGGTGGTGGTCGCACTCGACACCGTGCTTACAACACTATTACCATAGTACATATAAATTGTGGCAGCGGACGATGCGCCGATCGAAGGCACTTTGACCCAAAACGTGGCACTTGTTGAGTCTGTTTTTGTTTCGAGCCAATAGCTAATAAAGGTCGAGCCGTCGCTTGACGTAAAGCGAATATCGTCAAAATCTGCCTGCATGTCGCTATCATACGTAACCGGAATACTTACTTCAAAATTTGTCAACGCCGTAGCTGTATTATTTGTTACTGTTATTGCTTTGCGCTTTGACCAGGCCGTTTGAGAAGCGACAGATGCGTTTGTACCATTGTAGGTAACAGATACCAAATCACTTGTTGTGAAAAAATCAGAGACGCTAAAAGTGCGGCCGTATTTAATGCCGGTAGCCAGACTATTTTGAATAGTAAAATTCTGCTCACCGGTTACAATATAATTATTTCCGTCGTTGTTAGAAGAAATTCTTACTCGCACCGTCGAACAGCTTGATGCCCCACATACGGCAGTGGCCGAAGGAATCGTCCAAGCATAGCTATAGACTGTTGACGACGACGAACCGGAAGCAACAGAGCTTGTGGCTGTTGCCACGGTCGTGGCAAAATTATCAACCGAATATTCAATTTTGACTGTCTCTGCTGTTGTTGTTGATCCACCAATTGAACCCCAGGTAATTGGAATGCTTCTACCCGATTGCACTGCGCCTCCCAAGTTAAAGCTGTACAATTCAATCGTACGGGGTGCATAGAAAGTATTTGTTCCTGCTGACCACACTCCTGCCCCATAGGCATTATAAAAACGAATACGCCAGTAATACGTCGTATTATATTTGAGCTGACTACCCGCATATAAAATATTTTGACTCCGGGTACTGCTGGCAATAGCGGTAATTGAAAGCTGCCCGGACTGCCAACGAGGGGAGGTAAAGCCACTATTGTCAGCAACTTCAATTTCCACTGAGGTACAGGTGTCGCTATTTGGAGTATTACAAATCGCTGAAAAGGTTGGGGTAAGCGAAGTTAAATTTGTTGGATTTGTACTTCCGGTAGACGCATCACCTGTTCCACTATACGGAACGGATGGGGCGGTGGGCACAGTTGAAGAAACCGAGGCTAGCCCCACCCCACCAGCGCCCCCCGTACTACTCGTTCCACCCGTAAGCGTTAAATTGGCAGAGGTGATACTGCTTGAACTTCCATAACCAATACGTACACAACCACCGCCACCGCCACCGCCACGGCTTGGGCTGTTTCCACCTACCACACTAAAAAGTGTTGGGGTACCGGTCACTGTTCCGGCGGTAATTTTTACCCCACCACCAGCACCTGACCCACTATTCGTACTTCCGGTAGCGGCATTTCCTTTAGCGCTAATCGTACCATTCACCGCAAACGTTGTGGTTGCACTCATAATTATTAAACCACCGCCAGCACCCGCATCAAAAAAACATCCTGAGCCGTCTCCACCTGCCGACCCCATAGTTCCCACATTGGAAACATTGCAGTAGGCAGTTCCTCCAGATGAGCCACTTGCACCGAAACCACCACCACCACCATGTGCACCACCGCCAGCACCAGTGCCAACAAAACTACTTCCCCCACCACCACCGTAGCCATAGCCACTCCCGTAACAATTTACATTCCTCGAAAACCCTTTTCCATCCACGTTCACACTTCCACCCGAAGCAACAGTAATATTATTTGCAGCGATATTAATAACATTAGCCTGAATGCTGGCATTCGTTTCATGTGTCAGCAGTGCATTATTATTTATTGTAAGATCCGCTACCACCAAGGGCTGCGATGAAGATGTAAAAGATGCCAAGGTGGTTGTGGCACCCGGGTTCATAACAATGTTTGGACTATTAAAGGAAAAAGCGCCGCGTTTAAGATAAAGCTGGCCACTACTACTTACCGAGGTGAGTGCTGTCATGGTATTAGTTCCAAAAAACAACAACGCACCGCCCGCACCCACAGTTAATGATGCTGGGTTTATAAGCGTCCCACCGTGCACATCAAGATTCATCGCCCCAAGATTACTTGCACCACCCAAATCAACTGTTCCACCCTGAATAAACAGGGTGCCTGGAGTGCTCGCGCTAGAGTTTGCAAATGGTGTTAGGCTCTCATTGTTAAGAGTCAACCGTTGTGTTGAGGTAACGATAAATTTTGAACGGCTGAGTGAAAGTGAGTTAAGGGTTAAATTTTGAACTGAAACAGTGGTGGTTGCATTGGCACTGGTAAATGTACTATTGGAGTAAAGGTCACCATAGCTCGCCGATGCCTGCTTTACATACAGTAAACCCCCACCTCCCGGGTATCCACCATTGCCACCGCCTGATGCTCCACCACCCAAAACGATTTGCGAACTAGCAATACTATTACTTGTTGTGTAGGCAATCTGTACACATCCACCACCACCACCTGATGTTCCTGAACCTGCTGAGCCACCAGCAACACTGAAACTACTCGGTGTGCCGGCCACAGTATTCGCCGATATTTTTACCCCACCACCAGCTCCTGCTGCGGTTGAAAGATTGCTTGAACCAGTTGAGCCGCTGGCACTAATCATACCATTGAGAGTAATTGTTCCCACTGCATACAAACGCACAAGTCCACCACCTGCTCCGCCTGTTGAAAAGCCACCACCACCCGAAGAACCTATTGTGTTCACATCGGTAAAATCACAGTACCCCTTGCCGCCGAGATGTCCATTAAATAATGCATCTCCACCTTGACCGCCATGCCCTGCACCACTACTGTATGACCCGCCAGCGCCAGCGCCTGCACCGGGTCCTTGTCCAACATTAGCAGCTCTTCCCGCATACCCTTTTCCAGCAACATCAATTAAACCACCTGAACGCAAATCGATTGTTTGGGCTGTAAAATCAACTTTGTAGGCTTGAGCACTTCCATTAGTAGTATGTGTTAAAACGCCACCCGCTTTTATCGTAAGCGTACCTGTTATCGTCTGGGCGGTAGCATTACGCATCTCTAAAACACCATTATTTTCAATGGTTATATTCGTACCGGTACCAATATTTCCTATCAAAATAAGCGTGGTCGTAGCCGTCCCCCCACCTACCGTAAGATTATTAAAGTTTGCGAGCTGCGCCGTCCACAAGGTTACCGTAATCGCAGTTGAAGAAGATATGGTAACATCGTCAGCGCTTGTAGGCACAGCCGAGTTACTCCAATTACCAGCAGTCTGCCAGGTGCTGCTTGAAACACCACTCCAGGTAACAGTCGCCGCTTTTGAGAAGCCGGCTGGAAAAATTCTATTCAGTAAAAAAATTAAACCAATAACAAAAAACGTGCTTATTATAGTAACTATAAAAACAAGCATTGCTTTACTGGTTTTTTGTTTTGGTTTCTCTGATAAATTCAGATTGTGATTTTATCTTTATACCCCTGCCTAAAATAGGCGGTTTTCTTTTGTTTATATATATAAACAAAAGATTCTCGTCTTTAAAATAGACGGGGTTGCAAAACTTGTATATACTATATCACATACTTCATTTTTTTTGGAGGGGAAAAAATCTATGGACACGCTCTTCATGCAAATTCTTATTGCCGCGCCAATAATTCTGATTGTTTCGATCTCTGTTTTGGTCATTGCAAGCCTGGGAATCCAGGCTCGCCGTACTGCTGAGTATAAAAACCAAGAACTTAACGCCATTTTGTCTTCGATTGGAGAAGGACTGCTCGTTGTCGACCTCCATAAAAAAGTTTTTATCATGAACCAAGCAGCGGGCGTGCTCTTGCGTGAAGCTCCGCAAGAATTAATTGGTAAAAAAATTGAAAATGTTCTTGTTTTCTGCAACACTGACAAAAAACATACTTCACCCACAACCTCAACCGAGATTATTGACCAGGTGTTCAAAGAACAAGATGTTCTCCGGTTCACGGGAGCGAGTCGAGTTTATGTCACAAACAAAGCCGGCTCGTGTCTCTCGACCGACCTGGTTGCAACGCCTTTTTTCCATAAAGGTGAACTTCAAGGGGCGGTTATTCTTCTGGAAGAA
>CAZECR010000040.1:0-6913 GCA_964510495.1 uncultured Gammaproteobacteria bacterium | reverse complement strand
AAACGGGATTCAGTTGATGGCATACATAGAGAATTAATTCTGTCGTAAGTAGGTATTATTCGGATTATTGCTCTGCATGTCAAGGCTAATTTTTTCGTAGGTAGCTTTTCCGATCGGAGTGTGCAATTCAGTCCTAAAAGTATGATGTTGAATTTTACCATCAACGATAAGATCAAAACCCTTGTCAATAAACTCCAGTAACTCCGGATCAGTTATGAGCGCTGCATTTTTATAATTATAATTTTTAACTAGCTCGATGCAACGATTTATTTCGCCCAAAGCAGCGACCTGACCATTGGGCTGGGTCAAAACCGCAGTTCCATTGATGGACTCAATATAGCGAGCTAATTGTGTTTGGGGATTCCGTGATTCTTTAGTCTCTTTAGGGATGACTGTATCCGCTTTTTTCAAAGCCGTAGAAGAAACTATTTCACCTACAAAATTTTCATCTTGGTTTTCTACTGACATACAAAAAGATTAGCGTGGATCAAATACCGATTTTTCAAGCTTGGGATAGGTCAAAAACTGAGAAATGCGTTTACCGCCGTATACGGAAGACAAAATTCCTACTCCATTACAGCCAAGATTATACATCAGAACAGGGTTTTTTGGTTCTGGACCAATAACCCTGAGACCTGTTGGCGTGTACCCCATAAGGCCGTGCCACTGAAAGAGGTAATCAATATTTTCGTGTGGTGCGTATTGGTAGCTGCTCCTAATAAAAGCATCCAACTCATGCTTGGCGCTCTCCGGGAATGCATGTTCTTCGCGGTGATACATACCTTTGTGTTCCAGATCCCCTTCTGGTCCACCAATACAAATAAGATTTTCTTCTCCTTTTTCTTTATGAATAAACCGGCGACGCGTAAAATAGTAATATGGCGTTTCTTCATTAATTCCCGGATTGGAAAAATAACTGATGGCAACGGGTTTATGATCGGCATGCTCGAGATAGGCCGACATATACCCCACCTTGGCATTCACGCAGCTATGGAACGACGCATTCACGTCTTCCCCACCTTCGTAGTTGGTAATCGTAAAATTTTCAAATCCATTGGTGCAAAGAACGACGCGTTTGGCTGTAACTTCGGCATTATTAATTTTTAAAATAGCATTTGTCGGCGACAATTTAATTTCTTCGACCGGACTATGTTCATAGAGTGAAAAACGGTCTGGATACGTCGTGAGTAAAAAATCAATAACATCTTCACAAAATAAGGCGCTGTTGAGACAGCCCTTTTTAGAGGCAAGCGCCCCGACGTACCGCGTATCATTCGTCTCTAAAATCTTTAGAACATACTCTTGTTCAACAACAGCATATAAACCCTCAAATTCTTGTGAAATATTCTCGATAATTTCTGGCAGGTTAGCGACCAGCACCTCCTCCACCTTGAGGCCGGCTTCCCGTTGAAATTTAAGATTCCGCAAGTGCAAATTAAGCTGCTCGATACTTGAACACCCGGCGTACCCCGTACAAACACTGAGCGGTGTCGTAATTTTCGTTTCGGCAAACACTTCTTCAAGCAAATCCCAGGAGTGATAAATGGCTTCCTGTGCTTTAGCTGCCATGGTAAGCCCGTATTCTTTGACCAAGTCGGCAAACGGATGCTCGAAATAACTAACAATTTGGCCGGCATTGTGTCCAGTTGCCCCATGAGCTACTTTATACCCTTCAATAAGGGTGATTTTTTTAGTTGTCTGTTTGAGTGCAAAATAGGCGGTACTTACCCCGGCAATACCAGCTCCGACTATTGCAATGTCGGTCGAAAGATTTTGATCGACGTGACCATGTTCACGATTAAGTTTTAATTGATGGATCCAAGGTGATTGCATACTATTATCGAGTGGTTACATTAAGTTGGAATGCTTTTTCAGGTGTTATGTAGACTGAGTAGACTTTTTTAACTCCTTGCGACCAAGCAGAAAAGTAGAGCGGCTGATCCTGTAATTCATTGAGAGACTTTCCTTCAACGTTACGGCTAAACTCATCGAGACAATCGCGTATTGCTTCGTCGCTTAGGCCGATACTTAATTTTTCTTCCAAGAAATCTTTGACCCCCTCTATAGTTATGCTTTGGTTCGGAGCTGAGATATAGAGCGTACCTCCTCCTGTTTGATCACCGTTACTGGCACTCATAAACTAGCTAAAATTATAAGATCAAGCATCTCACTAAATAGTATTCCTCCTTTGGCAGCCGCTTCGGGCAGCAAACTTGTCGGGGTCATGCCCGGAATCGTATTCGTTTCAATTGCCCAGACCTTTTTTTGCTCATCTACAAATACGTCGGTTCGAGACATGCCGCGGCACCACAGCGCACGATGTGCTTTGATGGCAATTTCTTGAATTTTTTCATTTATACTGTCATCAAAATCAGCCGGACAGATATGCGTTGAACCGCCGCTCTTATACTTCGACGCAAAATCATAAAACTCCCCATAATTAGGCAAAATATGCGTTGGCGGAAGGGCAAAAGGCAGCCCTCGTTTTTCAAGGACCCCGCAGGTAGCCTCGCTTCCTCGAATATACCGTTGCACCATGAGCCAGTTAAATTTTTTAAAAGCTCGAGCAATGTCCGCTTGCAAATCGGCTTTATTTTTAGGAATGCTGACACCGACTGCCGAGCCTTGATCAACCGGTTTAACAACGACGGGGAAGCCAAACTTTCCAATTTCATCAAGTATGCTTGTTGTATTTTTATGCCATTCTGCTTTTGTAAAAGCAACAAATTCGGGTGTCGGAATTCCAGCGGCTCGGTAGATGTCTGCTGTACGAACCTTATTCATTGCAACGCTGCTCGCCAAGGTGTTTGGTCCGGTACATCTAATACCAAGGAGCTGCAACATCCCTTGCACCGTTCCATCCTCGCCAGGCGTTCCATGCAGGGCAATAAACATAACATCCACAAACGCGCGATCCTTGTTGGCAAGATCAAGAACGCGTTTGCGGCCTTTGTCCGGAACAAAAACAAACTGACATTTCAACGTCAATTCAATACGCTTAATTATGTATTTTTTGCGATCTAAATTTTTATAAATTGCCTCTCCGGTCACGAGTGAAATCGCTCGTTCACTTGAGGGGCCGCCCATAAGTACACCAACGACAAGTTTCTTTTTCATAACCGCAATCAATAACAATATGAGAATTGTACTTACTGATTCAAGTAGCCTAACGGATCAACTGGAATACCGTTTGAACGAACTTCAAAGTGCAAGTGTGCGCCGGTAGTAAAAGGTCCTGCGCCGACAGTACCTGGGGTCGCGCCAGACAAACCGATAAGGTCGCCAGCGGTCACGAATTGATCAGGGGCAACGTCAATGCGGCTGAGGTGTCCGTACACAGTCGATATGTTACCCGTATGAATAATAAGCACATAAGCATAACATGAAGCAGTCGTACATTTGCGTGCCACGCCAACATACCCAGAAGCAGCGGCACGAACAGGGGTTCCTTGCGGATTACGAATATCAATAGCGCTGTGTTGGAAAACATTTTTAAAGGGATACGTCGCGTCGTGAAAATAGGCGGTAATATAATGACTGGTTGTTGGCCAGCTAAAATCCACAGCACCTTTAGCCGGGATTTTGTTTTGTTCTTCTAATTTTTTGCGAATTGCTGCTTCATTGCTGTTAATATCAGCTTGTTCAGCCGCATACTGCTTTTTAAGACTTGAAAGTAAGGTTTGGTATTTTTGTTCAGAATTCCGTGTTTGAGAAAGCAACGTCTCTTTTGCGCCAATTTGCTCTTCAAGAACGCCTTTCTTTTGAATAAGTTGTTTTTGCAAGTCTTCGTAGGCAACTTTACGTTCAATAACTTGTTTTTGCTTTGCATCAAGTTCTTCTTTACTGATGCGGACATTTTTTACCGATTTGCCAAGATCGCTATAAACGTTTTGAAGATATGTTAATTGACTAAAAAAATCAGCGAAATTGCGATTCGTCAACATGATTTCCAAATAATTTTTCTGATCATCTTCCTGGATACTTTGGATCATTCTGCCAACCAATGCCTTTTGTCGGTCCATTATTTGCTGTTTACTTTTGATCGTAATATCAAGTGCCTGAATTTCCAGTTTCGTTTCATCGATTCGGGCCTGCGTTTGTTCAATATCTGCCTCAGCCTGCGCCACCCGATTATCTAAAATGCTCAATTGATTTTTAAGCGACGTTGCTTGAAGCTGTGTGGCTTCAATATTCTTCTTATATTTATCAATCGTACCGTCCAGTTCTTTAATTTTTTGCTTTTGAGCGGCAATTTTGTCGTTCAGCGCCTTAATTTCTTCGGCTGTATCCGCACGCACAAAAGCAGCCTGGAAACCAATCCCGGCAATAATCATCAAGAGAAAGACAAAAAAAGATGCTAAGTGCTTGGAAAACTTCATGTTTCCCAGTATAGCATTTTTAGGAAAGTACGCCTAGAGCATGCTTGAGGCGATGCAAAGATTCTGATTTACCAAGCGCAGCAGCAATTTCAAAGGGCCCTGGAGAGTTTTGTTGACCCGAAAGCGCCACCCGAAGCGGCGAAAGAACTGCGCCCTTTTGATATTCCTTTTGCACAGTCCATTCCATTACAGCTGTTTCAATTGCTTCTCTTCCCCATTTACTTTCGGGCATTTGCTGTAAGAGTGTTCCGAGTTCTGACAAAACTGTCAGCGCTTCTTCTTTAGAAGATTTTTTCCAAACCAAAAGTTCAGGTGCATACACCGGCAGTTCAAAAACAAACTTGAGTGCCCCGGGGAATTCCGCCAGTGTTGTAACACGCTCTTTTTCAAGACCAAGCACTTCTGCCAGCCACGGTTTTTGGAGATTAGTAACACCTGTTTCGCTTTTAATTAATCCTGCCTCAACCAAAAACGGTAAGGCTCGCTCTACCAATTCGTCGTTCGGAATGCGTTTCAAATATTCACGGTTGTACCAATCGAGTTTATCTAAATTGAATACCGCCCCAGCTTTACTGACTTTTTCAAGGCTAAATTCAGCTACGAGCTCCTGGAGGGTAAACAATTCTTTTTCCGTACCAGGATTCCAACCTAAAAAGGCAACAAAGTTGACGAGCGCTTCCGGCAAGTATCCCTTTTTTTCATAATCCGCTACCGCTACATCGCCCTGGCGCTTGCTGAGCTTGCTTTTGTCAGCATTGAGCAAGAGGGGTAAATGCCCAAACTGGGGCGCTTCCCAACCAAAATATTTATAGAGCTGCAGATGCTTGGGGGTACTACTAATCCATTCTTCACCGCGCACCACATGCGTGATTTTCATGAGGTGATCATCAACAACAACCGCAAAGTGATAGGTTGGGAAACCGTCGGATTTAATAAGCACTTGATCATCAATCAGTTTATTTTCAAAACTAATTTCGCCGCGGATAAGATCGTTAAAGACGGTCTGGCCGTCTTTAGGCATCTTGAGGCGCACGACATGGCGTTCGCCAGATGCTAAACGCGTTTGAATTTCTTCTGAAGAAAGTGTAAGACAGTGCTGATCATAGGCAGTTGGCAATTTATTTTTTTGTTGTGTTTCACGAAGTTCATCAAGACGCTCTGGTGTACAAAAACAATAATACGCATTCCCCCCTTCGATCAGCGGTTTAATGTATTCTTGATATATCTCCAGACGTTCCGATTGAATATATGGCCCTGCGTCCCCCGCCTGCATCACCTGCGATTCATCGGGCACGAAATCAGTTTCAAGCTGCACACCTTCATCGGGAATAACATTTGCCCAATAGAGCGACTTCAAGATATTAGAAGTTCCGTCAGCCACAAATCGCTCGCGATCGGTGTCTTCGATGCGCAACAAAAATTGACCGTTACTTTTTTTGGCCAGCAAATATGAATAGAGGGCGGTGCGGAGACCTCCAACGTGCAAATAACCGGTTGGACTAGGGGCGAAGCGGGTACGGATCATATATCAAAAGTTGGGCGAATAAAATTTTTAATATCGTGGCTTGCTTGTCGGAATTTCAATTGCTTGGCAGCTTGCAAAGCATCCTTTGTTTCTGTGCCCATTTTTTTAAGAACATCATAAACTTTAGGCCGATATTTACCGAGCGTGTCAAGAAAAACGTGGTGTCCTGTAACATGATCTCTTAGTAGTTGGCTTAAGGCTCCTTTTTCATCTTCACCTGCTATGCCATTATCCTTGAGCAGCTCTCGTACAACGATGACCGCGCCTGGATACGCAACAGGTTGATCCAAAGCTTGCTGTTCCTTTTTACCTCTAAAATCTTCTGTTTTTTGTAAGAAGCTTTTGCGAATCTGCCAAGCAAAGAGTTCATTGACCGCTTCCATCATGCCGTAAAAGAGCCATTCACCTTCTTCATTTTGAAAGCTCAAGCCGGCAGCAAAGTTTACGCTCCGCAGCTCACCTTCATGGTGCTTGATCGCCGTGGCATGCGCTGAAAGCCCGTGAGCAAGTTCGTGGGCAGTCATGAGCACAAAGTCCTCTTTTGAGGTGTCTTTATCTATTTGGGGAACATAGGCGTTACCATGGTAGTTATAGGCCAGTGCAGGCCTGTGATCGTTTTGCGAATCTTTCATTTCACTCGGCGTAAGCACGTGAATACTGTTACTTGTAACTCCTATTCTTTTTCCAATGTTTCCTAAACTCAAACGCCGAACAACATCTTCAGCCGCCACAACTAAACCGTCACAAATTTTTTTTTCAAATGTACTTTTCTCTACTTCCTCAAAACCTTTTCTTATAAAAGTTTCTTTATGAAAGTTTTCCAACGGAAACTCACGAATATCAAACTCGCGGACAACTGTGTCGTAATCATGTTTTTCTGTTTCTGATTTAATATAGTAATTTAAACGCTCTCCCATAAAGAATGCGGTCGGTTGTATCGCAAATTATTGAGTTACATTAAGAAAAGGCACTGGTCCGGTCATATATTGCGGCAAATGTCCATCCCATT
>CAZECR010000039.1:0-7475 GCA_964510495.1 uncultured Gammaproteobacteria bacterium | reverse complement strand
GCGGAGAAGGAGGGATTCGAACCCTCGATGCTCTTTCGAGCATGCCGGTTTTCGAGACCGGTGCCTTCAACCAACTCAGCCACCTCTCCGTATATAAACCGAGCTATATTAAAAAGCTTGGTTTAGGCCCTTATTTAATAACTTTTTGGACTTTGTGTCAACCAAAACGTTGACATGTTTTTTTACAAGTGTTACTTTCTCTTTACTATATGGAGGGTTCATGCAACCGCACCAGGAAGGCACCAATGATGTCTTACAGCAGCGACGAGACCGTCTGTGTCAGGCAATCGCCAATCACCGACGTATCAGTCTGTTGCCTGTTGGGCAGCGGCCGCGCGACTTCGACTTACAGCTAGCCAGTGAGGTCAATACGGCGAGATACAAAAACGATGTCCACCTACCGCTTGTCGAGAAGGAGCTTCCCCGCCTCGACCCCGAAGGCCGCAAGAAGGTGCTCGGCGTGATCAACTGTCTTCACGAAGCGATCATGACCTGGAGCAGGTCTCGCCCCGAAGATGCTGAAGCAGCCAGAACCGCTCTCTACCAGACGTTCGAGTCCCAACTCGGCGTCTAAAAACACGCCAGACGTAGCACAATGCTGCGCCCAACACTAGTCGAGGCTGCCCCTGCCGCCTCGCGTCTCAAAAGTATTACTGAGCACAGAAATACTGTTGAAATAAAAATATCCCGAGACAATCGGGATATTTTTATCTACAGCGATGTTTTAGAAAACTTTTGGTTACGCTATCGCAATACTTTCAAATTTTCCTTTTCCAATTATTACATGATCTATAAGCGGTATTCCGACCATCTTTCCGACCTCAATGAGCTGCGTCGTTATTTCAGTATCGGCATCGCTTGGCTTCACCACTCCCGAAGGGTGGTTGTGCGCCAAGATGACCGCAGCAGCACCATACTCAATAGCAGGCTTAAATACTTCGCGCGGATGAATAAGGTTAGCATTAATCGTACCAATCGAAATAACTTCATCGTGGATTAATTTAAAATGAGTGTTTAAATACAATCCCCGTAAATGCTCTTTGGGCAGTTGCTCCATATTTTTTAAATACCCATAGACGTCTTTGGCGGTGCGCAAAATAGGGGCGGCGCCGGTTCCTTTTTCAAAAAATCTGCGACCCAGCTCACTGCAGGCGACTAGCTGAAGTGCTTTCACGAGCGGAATATCCAAATCTTTTGCCAGCTTAGAAGGATCCCGCTGCCCGGCCAGCGCTCGTTCACCGTATTCTTTAATGACTCGCGCAGCCATTTCGAGCACACCTTCTTTTGTGGTGCCGGAATTAAAAATAATCGCAATCAATTCTTGGCTGGAAAGATTAGCGGGGCCAAACGTAAGTAATTTTTCGCGTGGCTTTTCAGCTTGCGGCAAATCTTTAACACGAAGCACGTATGTCTTGCGTTCTGATTCCGGACGTTCATCGAGCACGTTATCGTCGGATTGAAGTCTATACATACTCGACTACTATTAAAATTAAAGCCCTAGTTTATTTACGATAGCACGATGCACAGAGCTGTCGCAATGCTGACGACTGTTGATAGCATCACCCTTGACATGAACACACAACTCTGTTAGGGTCTTTTGATGACTTCTTTGTCGTCTCAAGGAGAAGGTACTTCATGAGCAAACTTCAGCCTTCGAAAGATATCTTGCCTGGAACATTCCCCATCATCTGTTTCGAAGATCTGCTTCGAGACGCAGCAGCAGCCCGCGCCGCGATTCGAGCACATCGCGATGAAGTGGGTCATGACCGCTGTTGGCTGAGCGACTTCCCCCTCTGGGCAACGCTGTCCGACCTGGCCACCCAGCTCACGATGCCGAACGCGAGCGAGTTCCTCCGTCGCTGCGAACGCTTCCATGCCTCGCGGCAGAGCAGCACCCCATTCACTCCTTCGCCGCAGACACCCCCCACCAACTTCGACGGGGATCTGGCGGTGATGGATGAGCAGGCACTGGCACGCGAGGTCACCCGCCTCCACGACGGCATTCGCGCCCACTACGAATCGTTCAGCGGCCACCACCACGTCAACGGATTCGGCATGTACACAGGTCGGTGGGACAGCGACCACAACCTGTATCAGCTGCTGCCCGAAAAGCTGACTGCAAACACCTGCCTGCCGAGCAGAGCCGAGTTCCGAACCGGTTGCATCGAGTTCTGCAACACCCACCCCTCTCTCGAGCAGCTTCTCCAGCTGCGCCGCGGCTGAACCAGACCCCGGGGCCCTCTGCCCCACCCTTCATTCAATTTTCTTTTCAAGGAAATTGAATGAAAAAAAATATCCCGATTCATGTCGGGATATTTTTATAATTACGCCAGGCTTTAACCAAACGTAAAGGTAAACGCTTCAAGCCCAGCTCCTTCGATTTCTATTTCCAAAAGACGATTCTTATACTCTTTACTTTCAAATAAGGTGTAAAGATTATCTGCACTTACTGTTATTTCACGATCAAATGTTCCATCCACTATTATACGCAATTTTACGGGAGCAGCACTTTTAGCCACCATATACACATTACTTGCCGAGAAATTCAATTTAATTTTTGCTGGCCCCACAGACATGGCGCGCTCATCGGTTAAATTCCATTTGCCTTCAAGCGCAAAAGTGTTGGACGGGACAGTCGCTGGATACGTAAACGAACGCACCCCGAGGTCAGCTCGTTCCGGACTTGATAAATATTGTAAACGACTGAGTCCAAAATATATTTCTGGTGTCGCCGAACGCGGCATTGATTCAGAGTCTCCCGAGGAACTCACCACTCCTTCAAGTCCTAGGAGTGTTCGAATTGCTTGCTCCATTTCGTCATACCCACCTTCACCAAAGTGTACGCGGCGGATATTTCCTTCTTTGTCGATTAAATATTCTGCCGGCCAATATTGGTTCTCAAAGTTATTCCAGGTTGAATAATTATTATCCTGAGCAACTGGATAGTGGATATTAAATTGTTTAATAGCAGCTTCAACATTGGACGTTTTCTTTTCGAACTCAAACTCAGGCGTATGGATACCAAGAACTACCAAACCATTATCTTTGTACTTGTCGTACCAGGCTGTAACATGCGGCAATGTGCGCACACAGTTGATGCACGTGTAGGTCCAAAAATCTATTAACACCACTTTACCTTTTAAGCTTTCGAGCGTGAGGGGTGTTGCCGGGTTAAGCCAATTGTTATCAAGGCTCAGTTGTGGTGCCGCTTGATTGGCATTAAAGAGCCCGGCAGTGTCGATGGTTTTAACGCCGTCTTGGCCTTTTAATTTTTTAAGTTGATCCGTTACTGCGTCGTTGCTTTCAAAACGATTCAGCTGAGTTGAAAACCCGGGAAACGCGTTTAACAATTTCACCTGGAGCACTTTATCGTAATTGGTGTAAATGGCAAGCGCGGTTAAGATCATAACAAGCCCAAAGACCTGTTGAATACGGCCCGTGTATTTATTAAGTTTGCGTGAGGCAGTAAAAATACGTTGACCACCATAGGCAAAAATAAACAAAGGGATACCAAGACCAAGCACATACGCCAGCGTCAAAAGTATTACCGAGCTGGTTACTTTGCCGGTTGCGGTGAGCGCTGCAATAGAAGCAAAAATGGGACCGGCACATGGTGCCCAGACAAGGCCCAAGGATAATCCGGTAACAAAACCCGCGCTGAACTGACCTCCGTTTGCATTTTGACGCTGACCGCCAAAACGGCTGGTTAAGCGGCTCACAGCTACTTCAAGATAGATCCCAAATTTTGGAATCATCATCGCGAGACCAAGGAGACCGATAACAACAACCGCAAAAAGGCGGAGTGAATTTGGATCAAAGTTAAACACCCGTACGAGCGACGAGATGGTGAGTGTCGCCACGCTAAAACTCAACATAATGCCGAGTGTGATGCCGAGTGGGCGCCGATGGCCACTGCCAGCAATTGACGAGGACAGGATGATTGGTAAAAGTGGCCAAATACACGGAGCTAAAATGGTCACAAGACCGGAGAGGAAGGCAAAAGTATACAAAAGCAACATAGAAAATTTAAAAATAAAAAGGCCGGTTAGTGCGCCGGCCTTTTCTCAAAAATACTTATACTGTAGCGACCGGCTCTTTTGGGTTTGGTCCGTATTGATTTGTACCTGACTGACTATCTTGAGCCAAAAAAACCAACAAAATAATAGCACCGACGAAAGGAATAAGTGTTAAAAACACATAGCCCCCACTCCGGTTAGTGTCATGCAAGCGACGAACCGCAACAGCAATTCCAGGTAGTAGGAGTGCCACAGCATACACCCCGCTCAGTAGCGCAAGAACTCCAGCAGCACTGCTTTCTGGACCAACAATTGCAGCCAAACCCTGCAAAAGAAGTGAGATGATAAAATTTATCAAAACAAAGTACCAGTACTCAGCGCGTGTCGCTCGTCCCGAAAAAACGGCATATTTTTTAAGGACAGTTGTATAGTAGTTCATAGCTCGTGTGGGGTTACAGAATTAAAAATTAAATTAAGCACCCCCATGCTACCATTTTACCCTTCTCTTCGCAAGAGAGCCGCCCATAAGGGATGGCTGTACGTAGCCACCCCTTAGATACACATCTTATTTTGCAGCGGCTGGAAGAAGAACGCCATCAATAACGTGTGTTACGCCGTTCTTTGAGATAACGTCTGGGGTTTCAACCATAGCAGAACCGTTTACCCATACCTTACCATCTTTCATGCTGAACTTAATGGTTTCGCCTTCAACAGTTTTGAGGGTCATGCCATCTTTCAAATCCTTAGCGAGGTAGCGACCAGCAACTACGTGGTAGGTAAGAATTTTAACTAACTGACTTTTATTTTCTGGTTTGAGAAGGGTATCAACAGTTCCAGTAGGGAGTTTGTTGAAAGCATCATTGGTTGGAGCGAAAACGGTGAAAGGGCCTTTTCCTTTAAGAGTAGTAACAAGTCCAGCTGCTTTTACGGCAGCAACGACAGTCGTTACGTTGCTTGCGTTAACGGCATTGTCAACGATATCAAGTGAAGGCACCATTAAGGCTCCGCCAACCATAACACCGTCTTTCATGAGGTCTCCACTATTCATCGACATAGCATCGGCTGCTGGTGTTAAAACCGTATCAATAACATGTGTTACACCGTTCTTCGAGATAACATCAGCGGTTTGTACCATGGCCACGCCATTAATCCACACTTTGCCATTTTCTACTTTGAAAGTAAGTGTTTCACCCTGAACAGTCTTGAGCGTCATACCGTTGGTAATATCCTTGGCGAGATATCTGCCTGGTACTACGTGGTAGGTAAGAACGGTCGTAAGCATGGCTTTATTTTCTGGCTTAAGGAGGGTGTCAACCGTTCCGGCCGGAAGTTTGTTGAAAGCATCATTGGTTGGAGCGAAAACGGTGAAAGGGCCTGCGCCGTTAAGTGTGTCTACGAGACCCGCTGCTTTGACCGCAGCGACGAGCGTGGTTACGTTGCTCGCGTTACTGGCATTTTCAACGATCGTCTTGGAGGGAACCATAAGGGCTCCGCCAACCATGACACCATTTTCTTGATTACCATTCATCATAGCGTCATTCTGCATCACACCATTCGAGCGGCTACAGCCTGCACCCATGAGAACGACAGCGGCTAATGCCACGGCGCCTAACATCGTTTTTTTCATACGCATATGCGTTAAAATTAAATACTTAATTAACTTAAGTATATCTTCTCAACGTACACCTGTCAAAAGCATGCAGTGGACAAACAGTGGGTAACTTTTTTTCTTTGCACCTTCAAGCGCCAACTAAATAATTTCTGAACTTGCAACAACCGCCAAATTTGGCGGTTGTTGCAAGTCACATCTTGATCATCCCAAATGTTTCTCAAGCACTTCAAGGGGGCTTAGTTTAACATAGTTACCTGCTACTTTTATAAGCGGTTTACTGAGACGGGCTTTTGGCAAATGCTCTTCTAAGCTGGACAGAACCGTAGACGGTGCCAGCAGATACACCTGCTTGAATTCCTCAGCGTCAAGCATTTCTTTGGCACCAGGAGTAAAGACTTTAAGAAAATCCTCTCGCACAATATGTTTTACATCTTTTTCAACTGAGCCGGAGTTCAGTTCTTTCCCCCCACCGCTTCCTTGAAAAAATCCTTCGTGGTCACTGTACTCTGGTTTCTCGACCCCTACCTCGCGGGCAAGCGTTACGACGTCATCAACAACCATATAAAATTTTGCTTGTTGCTCGCTCGAGATAATAATCAGCGCAGGTTGGTTAATCTTTTCTTTGAGTTGGTTTGGAAGCTGCATAGGAATACTGATTAATAAATTACACTCCTAATAGTAATGGTAGTTGAGGCACTTTAGGAAGTCAAATAAAAATACCCCTTGCGGGGTATTTTTATTTCTTTACTTGTTAAGTATCGCTCTTGTCTTGGCGCCCGTATACGGACCCCGGCCATCGCGTTCACCAAGTATCTTATTCGCTTTTTGGAAAACATCAAGTGAATTCTGAGTGATTGGTCCAAAAAAGTTGGTAGTGATAGCACTTTCTGGAAAGAAGCCCAGATCAAGTAAGAGTGTTTGGAGCTGGAACACTTCTACACCCACTGAGCCGCGACGGATAGTTTGGGTAAAGAAGTATTTGTCTGAAATGGGAACAACTTTGATAGTATTGGTTACACCGTTGAGCGTTTCACGAGTTTTCTGGTCCAAGCTACCTGTCTCTGGGAGGCCGCGTGCTTTCTGATACGTGCGAACAGCGAATTCAGTAATCGCTCCGTAGGTTGGAGCATAATCTACTGCTTGTGGGAAGAAGCCTTCGCGCTTTAAACGTTTTTGGAGCTCGATCACTTCGTCCCCAGCGCTACCGCGCTTGAGTGCCTTGGTAAAGGTATATGTCGGCACCTGTGGCGCCACCACAGGTGCTGTGGAGCTAGGCGTCACAACTTCTGGTGTTGAAGTCGCCACTGCCGGTGTTGTCGTACTCATAATCGGCGCACCAGGAAGGGCAGTAAAGAAGATTTGTGTTTTTCCGTTTACGATACCGGTGTAAAGTGCTCGGACATCTGTTATTCCATCACCGTCAGTATCAAAATCCTGGGGAACATTAATTCTAAGCGTTGCGGTAATCGGATCAGAATGAAGCGTGATATTAACCGCTTCTGATGTTGCGTTATTAATAGTAAGCGTATGCACACTACTACCGATAGTAACTTGTGAAGATTCACCCACCGCAACTTCCGCTTCTGCTTTCAGCGCAATAATAGTAAATTCAGGCGAACCATCTGGAGCAACTGGCGACGTATCATCAATAACAAGACCTGTTTCCGGACTAGTTGAAGGCAAGTTCCACAAAGCCCACCCACCGCATGGAGCCGAAACACCAAACACAGGACTACTCAGATCTGTTTCCACCCCATCGATATTTCTTCCTTTAATTTGAAATGAGTAACGCGTGTCGCACGTGAGGTTGGTAAATGTAACAAAAAGACTTGTCTGCCACGCAGAGC
>CAZECR010000038.1:0-9032 GCA_964510495.1 uncultured Gammaproteobacteria bacterium | reverse complement strand
GCGGAGTGAATGTTTTTATCTATGTGTCCCCCACCAACAAACCAGCGGACTTTACTGTGCTCAATTTTATAGTTACAGACATTGAAAAAACAGTTGACGAACTTATTGCCGAAGGCGTGACGATGGAGCGCTATGATATGCCCTACTTGAAAACAAATGAAAAAGTTATTGCCTGGAACGAACAGGGTCCAAAAGCAATTGCTTGGTTCAAAGACCCAGCCGGAAATATTTTGAGCGTGCTGCAAGAAAAATAATTGCATAGTTTTACATCTACAAACTTTCTTATGAGCCCCGAAACAGCCCGGACACTTCCGGAACATCGCTACTTACCCACCGACGAATCGCTCCGCATTATGCAGGAAGTAAAACGTTTTCTTCCCGAAGCAGAGCAAAAATTTCCTGAATTATATGGTGTCAGTTTTTTTGGCTCGCGCACGATTGGACGAGAAAAACCAACGTCTGATTTGGACATGATGGTTTTTTATGATGGCAGTGAACTTGATGCAACCGAAGAACGTCTACACGATGAAGAAAAAAAGCTTTCGCGTGACCGCACAAAATGGCTGGAGCACAGTGAAAAAATTGATGAATTACGCGCCTTTGAACGAGACACGGCTGCATATCTAAAAAAAGCACACGACTTATTTGCAGAAAAACTAGCAGCTTTAGGCATACCTATTGATGAGCACCACAAAGAAATGGGCAAAGCTGTTTTCGTGCTTGATGTTTCACCAGGTGCCTTAGAAAATGTGTACACGGGCCTTCAAGCTTTCATTTCTCTTGGCACCAACTATGGAAAAAAGGAGTTAACTATCTCGGGGAACGATCTCGTCGTCCGCTCAATTTTTCGACCTATGGGCATATTGTGTTTGTCAGCCGGCCCACGGATAAAGGAAATGCGCCGCAATCTATTTGCTAAATTTGAAAACGACCCTAAGGGCGAATTTTATTTCCAAGGACTCATGAAGTATTTAGAATTTTTTGAACGTTCATCAGCTACACCAAAACGCGGACCGCTTCCAACATTTAAACACTACCCTCGCACACTAGCAGAAGGTCGTGAATATTTTTCTCTCAACGATTGACAATCCCCGCTATTTGTGGTAGGTTCAAGACAATCAAATCTCAAAAAGGAGAGACCATGAACCGACATACCCTTGTTGTCCTACTGTTCTTTATACTTAGCTGCAGCGAAGAGACGCCGATCGAGCCTGCATCCGACCCCCAACCTTTCTTCATTGTTACCTCCTCAGTTCTTCGGCCGCCGGTAGCGAAGAAGCGGGTTCGCAAGCAGCCTTTTTGGATCGCGAGCCAGTCCACTCTAACACCGCTTTCTCCTACTAAGGTGAAGCGCCAGCGTCGTACTGATGCGGTCTACTAGCAGCACCCCTTATATTTTCAGACACCTTTCAATGGTGTTTTTTTATTTTATAGGTGACATACAACATGCTCTCGCGGTATACTATTGTAAAAAATAATTACCCACATGCTTGGCCTCACCAAAATCGAACTTACCACCCTCCGAAAAATTTCCACCCCGATAAAAATTCAGGATTTTTTGGATACGTTTCCGATTAATCACGAAAAACGCGGGGAGACCTACATGTCGCCACGTCGCACACTTGCATCAGGCAAAATGCATTGCCTCGAAGGCGCGCTCGTAGCTGCGCTGGCGCTCTGGCTGCATGGTGAACCCGCGCTCCTCATGGATTTAAAAACTAAGGGCGATGATGACCATGTCGTTACACTCTACAAACGCAATGGTTACTGGGGTGCGATCAGCAAAACAAACCACGCGAGTTTGCGTTTTCGTGACCCTGTTTACAAGACACTGCGCGAATTGGCGTTGTCGTATTTTCATGAATATTTTTTGGATTCAACCGGCAAAAAGGTATTACGCAGTTTTTCTGAACCTTTTAACCTAAAGAAGCTAGGGACAAAATGGATTACAGCAGACGAGGATTTATTTTCTATTGCCGAAGCAATCGATGCCTCACCACATCACAATCTGGTGCCCAAAAAAAATATTCGTCTTATTCGACCAGCCGACAGCATGGAACGAAAAGCAGGGAAAATAATTGAATGGCCTAAATCTCATCCAAAAACATAATTCTATGAAAACACCAACTACAGACGAAATTGAAAATCTGCATAAAAAATACGCTCCCGGCGAAGCGGCTTTTAAGTTAGTTTTTGTGCATTCACAAATTGTTTGGAAAATAGCTGAAACCATTATCCTTAAAAATAATCTAAAAATTAATGGTGAACTTATTCAAGCAGGATGTTTACTTCATGATATCGGCGTTTATCCTCTGGTCAATGCGGAGGGTAAAGAATTCGATCCTAGCAAGTACATTACTCACGGAATCTTAGGCGAAGAAATTTTAAAAAAGGAAGGTTTTTCAGAAACACTCTGTCGTTTTGCATCTCACCATACCGGTGTCGGGCTTACTTTGGAAAATATTATGCGCGAGCAACTTCCACTTCCTCCTGCCGATTACACAGCCCAGACTCTTGAGGAACGACTTGTCATGTACGCGGATAAATTTCATTCTAAATTTATGCCCTGTTTTAATTCTTTTGCTTGGTATAAAAATCATGTTGCCACATTTGGCGACGACACATCTAATAAATTAGAAAAGCTGGCCGAAGAATTTGGCAAACCCGACCTGGCACCACTGATTAAAAAATACGGTCACTCTTTACGAAGCTAACTCATCCTACCCAACAACATGACTGCCTAAAAACAGTCATTTTTTGTTCACCGCCCCCTTGTTTACAGACCGCTCGATCCAAGGCATACTTGCTCGTAGCTGTATTTATTAGTATCTGATATGTCAAAAAGGGCCCTATATATCGCTATCCCCGCCAGCATCGTGGTTATCACCTTACTTGTCTTTGCAGGATTGTGGTACCACGAATGGCGAAAACTTTCCTCCACCACGGTTGACTCCATACTCCTAGCTGCGGCTGACAAGCGAGAAAATGCAACCACCACGCCCGCTGGAATGCCGAGCACAACATCAACGGCCAGCGAACTTTTGGGCAGTAAGAAAATTAACATTCTTCTCCTAGGACTCGACGCTCGTAAAAGCGCAACGACCTCACCACACTGCGATGCTATCCATCTTTTTACGCTTGATCTCGACAAAATGACTGTGGATATTACTTCGGTGCCGCGCGGAACCTACACGTACATTCCGCCTGGCACCTATGCGCCCAATCAATATTATTTGGGGAACGCCTGCGAACTGGCCGGCCATGAGTATACAATTAAACAAATCGAAAAGATTCTGGGCGTGAAAGCTGATCATATTATTAAAGTTGGTTTTTCACAAACGCTTGGGGTCCTACGTGTATTTAGTTTGCCAACCACAGAATCCCTGCGCTGGCTACGTAACCGACAAAGTTTCCGCGTCGGTGATCCGCAGCGCAGCCACAACCAAGCGATGTTCATGCGCGACGTGCTCCTGCAAAAAATAGATACGCTCAAAAATCCCGCCTTGTTACCCTTACTTAAAATAGCCTACTCCTATACAGAAACGGACATTGATTTTACCTCACTCTATGTACTCTTAAAGGCTTACCAAGATTCAGGGCTTGCCCAGCACCCCGAGCGTATTCGATTGCATTTAAAATCAAAGGTAGCAGTGGCGGATTATCATTTTGATTTTAAGGATCCACAAAAATTCTTAGACACCTTTACTACCCCGGCTCTTGTCCGCACTTCTACGCTCTCGCAGGCCCAGGTACAGCAAGATATTATTACGTACTTAGAAAAAAGACTGATTGGTAAACAGAGTATTCAAGACGTTGTTCAAAAACAACTCTGGCTTCAAATTGATGATGAAGCTACTCGCGAGCGCCTCCACTTTGCTAGTATTAGCAAACAAATTACTGAAACGGCCGATCCTCACGAACAGGCGTACATACTGGATGCTTATATTTTTGAACAAAAAGCACTCGGACAATTGGAGTGGGCAGAGAAAGGACAGCTCTTGTTTGACACTCTAAGCAGCTCAACGCTTAAGACCAAATGACTTTTTAAAAATAACCTGGTACACTTACTGGTACTAATGTAATTCTCTATGAAATGGTACAAAAAACAAATCGAAATTTTAGAAGCTAAAAAAGGAACTAAGAAAAAAGTTACCAAAAAAGAACCTCCTGCTCTGGCTAAAAAACTCTCAGCAGCCGAAGCACTCCGCGCTAAACAAAAGATGAATACACGAATGGTGAATCCGATCGATACCCGAAACCGTAGTCGCCCGAAGACTGACCTGTACTAAACGAAAAGCGCTATGGAAGCTGAAAAACGGCCCGAGTTTAAACGACGCGAACAAAAAGCGCCTGAAGTATTTATTCGGGAAACCACCGAACCTAATGAAGAGGGTCAGGCCGTGCTTGATTCGCTCGATTACGACACAATGACCAACCTCCTCAGTGAGGAGGCTGGTCGTTCGAGTATTCCAGCTGACCAAAGTAAAAAATTTCCGATTGAAAATATACGGTTTAACAAACCGGGCATGACCATCCTTAGTGCCGAAGAATTTGGCACATACTCGGTCAAAGAAAACTTGATCGGCATTAATTTTGAGAAGATTAAAAAAACCTATGGCAAAGACACCCCCCTTGCCATGATCAAAATTGTCATGCACGAGCTGATCCACGGCACTGCCAAAACTTCTACAACTGTTAAAAATGAACGTGAAACAAAATACGAGATGGGCTATAATAAAGTCTCCATCCGCACTGACATGGACAATATTTCACTGTACCAGGAGTTCAATGAAATAGTTACCGAAACAATGGCTATTGAAATGGCTCGCGATTATGCCAAGCGCACCGGCATCACCAAAGAGTACGCTGCTTTTGAAAAAAAATATGGACCCGGTTACGAATGGATTATGGGCGCTCTACCTAAAATAACTAAAAAAATTGCGGATGCTGTTGGGGTGGAACAAAAAAGAGTGTGGGAAGCTATCAAACAAGGAGCGTTTGCTGGATCTAACTTAAACGACAAAGATATCCAAAAAAGTTTAACGGAAATTTTCCCTGAAGACTTTATGGATCAACTCGCCCTCAACGAGGTGGAAACGGTGATGGAAAAACTTTCACCTAACAAAAACAAATGGAAAGAACTACTCGGATTCTTCCTGAGAAAAGGATTGTGGAAAGCAAAAATAAAAGATTTTGGACACCAAACATAAAACCAGACAAATAGTCTGGTTTTATGTTTATGTCCCTTATCTTATATCTTCAGGAAGATAGAAAATATTGGGAGGCGGTGCTTGGCACCGCCGATGTGGTGGGGGGGGTCCGCCGGGAGGCAGACGTAGGCGAAGCGTGGCTCCGCCAAGAACAAGGTGGGATCTTCTCAGTAGCAGCTACTTGGGGCGAGTGTAGGAGGGGTTGGCCTGCCACCACCTGACTTCGTCCCAGCACTCGCGGATGAGCTGGTCGACCGGGCGAACGGTCTTGTACTCCTTGCCGAACTGCTCGCGGCAGTTACCCAGCTCCAGGAGCTGGCGGTCGTGCGGCGTGGGCGGCGTGACCTTGCTGGCACTCTCGGTGCGGAGCTTGATGACCTCGGCGCTTTTGGCCGCGAGGTCGCCTCTGGTCTTGTCGAGCTCCGCCGTGAGGACGGCGATGCTGACGACGGCCATCCCGCCGAGCACAATCATCGCGATCATCGCGATTGCGCCGATCTTGTTCATCGTACGTCGAAACGAACGCCGCTCGGACATGGACTCGGCAGCCAGGCGCTCGTTTTCCTCTCGGAGCCCATCTTCGGTCAGAAGCGTCTCCGGAAGCGGAATAAGCATACTGACCGACGCACCAGCGGAAGCCGTCGAAGCCTCGTGAAGAACTTCGGGCTCGGGACTCAGCGAGATGTCCGTCGCGGCTCCCACGGGGGAAGCGAGAAAGAGAACCTCGCCCTCTGCCGACTCATCAGCATAGGGGTCGTCGGTTGTGTCGATCGGCCCGTTCTGATGATCGTCGGGCAGAACATCGGCAGATGCAGCGACTCCGGCCGTCGGCTCGCTGTGCGAAGCGGCAGCTTCGGAATCGCTACCGGCATCCTGATCTCGATCAGTCTCACTCAAAGCGTTGTCCATATGATCACTCCCCTTGTGAATTGTGAATCGGGCGGTTGGGCCTGAAAAGTACGTTTATACTTGGCAAACCAACCGCTCGATGTGCTAGTTTGGTAAAGAACGCTGTTTCACTCGAAACGACTCAACCTAGCACAAAAACAGAGTTTCGTCAAGGGTGGCTGATGAAAAAGCTCACAGCTAAGCCAATTTGAGAAAGGCTATCGTAGTATGGTAAAATATGTCTGTAAAATTAGAGAAAAATCATCTTTTTTATTTATTGTTCTAAAGTATGAACATGCATTGTCTGTCACGTGGAGCACTTGCGCTCTGCATGTTGCTTGCTGGGTAAGCGCTACGTATGAACACAGGAATAAGCGTACTTTTTTTTACCGCGATAGTTTTTCTCAGCGGCTGCAGTGTAGCACACCAAGAACAACCCCTCGCAGCGATAGCGGTTGTGCCAGGCACACCTACTTCTACCGAACACAACTTAGTTGCAGCAAGCAATCCTGCTACCGTCACCACGACCGACCCTAACAAACCCACCAAAATGTCTCCCAAAACTTTTCTTGCTCTGGGTGATTCATATACTATCGGGCAAGGCGTAAGCGAAGAAGATCGTTGGCCAGTGCAGCTGGTAAGCAAACTTAAGGCAGCAGGGATGCTCGTTGCCGATCCGGTCATTATTGCCAAAACTGGTTGGACAACCACCGATCTTGAAAACGCCTTGCGCGCAGCCCGCCCAAAACCTACATTTGATATCGTCACACTTCTTATCGGCGTCAATGATCAATTTCAAGGCCAAGGAATTGATGAATATACCGAAAATTTTAGCGCACTCCTCGACCAGTCTATTGTGCTCGCCAAGAACGATCCTAAACATGTTATCGTCGTTTCTATTCCTGACTGGGGAACGACACCCTTTGCTGCAGGCTATGACCGCGCCGCTATCCGTAGAGAAATTGATCAGTTTAATGCAATTAACAAATCTATTACCGAAAAAAAGGGAGCGCACTATGCGGATGTCACGTCGATTTCAAGAAATAATGCGGACGAGACTACGCCGGACGGCCTGCACCCTTCCAAAGATCAGTATGCTACATGGGTGGCAGCACTTCTGCCTACTGCGACAAGTATTGCCCGGTAATCAAAAAAACAATGCTACGAACCCTGATATTTACAAAAACACCTGTCAATGCTAGACTATGCGTATTATTCTTAAACTTACTTTTGTATGGAGAACACTACACCTGTAGCTCCTCAACAACAGCCCACTCAACCAATCGAAAATAGTGTTAAATCCAATGTTGCTGCAGCCCTCGCTTATTTGTTTGGTATTGTTGGAGGACTCATCGTTTACCTCGTTTACAAAGATAAATTTGCTCGCTTCCACGGTCTTCAATCTATTTTACTTTCTATCGCTGTTTACGTAGTCTACTACGCTATCGGCCTCTTACCAGGACTCTACATGCTTCGCAGCCTTGTTGGTCTTGCATCCCTTGTTTTGACCATCTACATGGTCGTCAAAGCCTACCAGGGCAACAAAGTTATGCTCCCAGTTATCGGTGACATTGCTGAAAAGAATTCCTAAACACGCCTAGTTTTAAACAGATCCACCGATCGGTGGATCTGTTTTTTTATTCAAAATAAATTGTCCGTCTGAAGTCTTGCGACTTCAGACGGACAGAGCCCAACCTATTTTTCACCGAGTAAGCGCGCAATCATTGCGGCAGCATAGGGACGCGCCAACCTACGACATCGCAGCATTATATCTTGTTTCCAAAGCGGTTCTCTGACGAGACGCTGCACCTGCGCAGTCAGTTCGATCGTGGTATGCGCCACTATACCAGCCCCGCTTTCAAGGAGGAAATCCTTGTTGGGAATTTCCTGACCCGGTATGACAAAGGGGGTGTACACAATAAGCAAGCATCCACTCGCAAATACTTCAAACAGGGTAAGCCCACCCGCTTTACTAATAAGGATGGTTGATGCTCGCATGAGTGAGGCCATATGTTCTGGTGCAAGGTGACCGTAGACAACCAAGCGACCAGCAAAACGACGCTCCAGTCGTTGCAGCTTTTTTTGAGTAACTTTATTTCTTCCCGCGACTACCGCCAGCTGGCAGTCACCAGGCATGCGCAGCAAAGCGTGTACCACACTATACAGTGGACCGCCGCCGATTCCCCCTGACGCCACCACGATGAGCGGACGCGCAGCGGTAAACCCAAGCTCGCGACAAGCATCTGCCCTGCTCAGCTGCGTCTGAAAAAACTGACGAACCGGAATACCTGTTACGACCGTTTGCGCCTGAGCGCCAGATAATCGATCTTCTACTACTTGCCTGGACCATTCGCTTGGAACAAAAAACACATCTGGTTCCCCACGCAGCCACAAAGCAAACGGATAGAGATCGGTCATAACGACACCCAGTCGAAATCGCACCTCCTTTCTTATGGTTGCAAGCGCCGGCAGCGGCTGCGGATGCAAGCACAAGACCCAATCAGGTCTCGACGCTCGAATGATTTTCTTAAGGCCTTCGTGACACCAAGCATCTACGGCTGTTTTGAGGCGAATCACGAGCGGCGACTGATCATACAGGTGGTATAGCCACCCCCAACCAGCCGGAAAATGACGGACTAAAAATTCATAACCGCCACGGTGACATATTCCCAAAAATGGCGGAGCCACTTCTACCCAGTCAACAACCTCTACCTCCCATCCTTCTGCCCGGAGCGCTTCTTGAAGCGCGGCAGCCGCACTGATATGCCCATTTCCAATGGAAGCAGTTATCACCAGCACTCGCTTACCCATACGATTCCTCCACTAAAGGTGGTTTAACTGCTTTCGTGGTATTTTGTCAAGATGGACGACTATACAAACTCGACAAGATTGCTAAACCACTATATGGTTAAGAAAGTGATACTTTATATATTT
>CAZECR010000037.1:0-9387 GCA_964510495.1 uncultured Gammaproteobacteria bacterium | reverse complement strand
CTAAAACCGCTGAAAAGCTAAAATTAAAAGTTTCTTTTGTAAAAGGAACGGATTTAAGCGAGGTGGCTAAGGTTGTGCAGGGCAAGTTCTGTGCTGGTACCGTAATCCAATAAGCCATTCCGCAGGCAGTTCTTGACAAACTGCCTGCTTTTTTATATACTGGTCACACCATAGACAGCAGGGCTCCACACATTGGGGTTAATAATCCTGCCGAGGTAATCTACTTGGCTAAAATTAGCCAATTCCGGTCGAGATTTACCTATCTTTCAAGTCTGTGGTTATACACAGATTTTTTTATTTGGTATGCCAAAATCAAAACAACAGAAACACGATGAAGTCGACGCACTGCAAAAAGGCCTGACTACTGCAAAAGCTGTAGTATTTGCCAATTTCCAGGGTTTAACCGTCGCTCAAAGTGAAGAACTCCGCAAAAATGCCCGCGCCGTAGGCGTTGACGTCTTTGCTGCCAAGAAGACCTTGGTCAAGCGCGCACTCGAAGGAGCTGGTATCAAAGACATTGGTACAGATGCTTTTCAAGGTGGCGTAGCCACGTTCCTTGCAACTCAAGACGAAGTATCGGCTGCTAAAGTTGTTAATGACTTTGCTCGTACCCACGAGATCGTTACGATCTTCGGTGGTGTCCTCGAGAACAAATTCATTACTGCTGCCAGTGTTAAAAGCTTGGCTGCGCTCCCAACCAAACAGCAATTACTTGGTCAACTCGTTGGTACGCTTAACGCTCCAATCTCTGGATTCGTTAATGTGCTGGCTGGAAACCTCCGTAATTTTGTCGGAGTCTTGAACAACATCAAGAACGCTAAAGTATAAACTTATTTATTTACCCCTGTATTAATTTTCATTCATATGGAAGAAAACAAAAATGTAGAAGTACCAGAAAAGTTTAAAGCAATCGTAGAGCAAGTTGAAAAAATGTCTGTTCTTGACCTCGCTGAACTCGTTAAAGTACTTGAAGAGAAATTTGGCGTTTCAGCTAGTGCTCCTGCCATGATGATGGCTCCTGCCGCTGGTGCAGCTGCTGGTCCTGCTGCTGAAGAAAAGACTGAGTTCAATGTCGAACTTACTGATGCTGGTGCAAACAAGATCAATGTCATCAAGGCTGTTAAAGAAATCACTGGTCTCGGACTTGCTGATGCTAAAGGCCTCGTAGACGGTGCACCAAAGGTTATTAAAGAAGGTGTTAAGAAAGAAGAAGCTGAAACAATGAAGAAGAAAATCGAAGAAGCTGGTGGTAAAGTTACTCTCAAATAAGCTTCTCAAAGATACAAAAACAGCTCCTGAAAAATCGGAGCTGTTTTTGTTTTTATTTTAAAGGGGGAGGGCAAGTGTATACAATGTGTTCTGATCAACGATGTAAGCAATTTTGTTTGCCTCATCAACGAACAGGTCGCTTATTGTAGTAAGATCGCTCGTTGGGATTTGAGCTTTGAGTGTTCCATTCTTATCAAAGATGATAAGGCGTTTGTTATCTGGATCAAGAACATATAAGTAACTAAGATCAGTGTATGTCCAGATACGTGCTTTTTTGCCGACAGTAGGTTCGAGCGTTTGAGCGACAAACGGCTGCTGTATTCCGGCGGTAAGTTTAATGATTTGCCCGCCGTCTTTTAGTGCGAAGATGTCCCCATCGATTGTGATATCAGTTACACCTTCAAGAACGCTTGCGGGGTCTTTAAGCCAAGGGCGACCAATGGCAAAACCTGTTTTAATAGGATCGTAACGATAGATTTGGCGTGCAGTGCTATCAAGTGCATAGAGGCGGCCATTATATATAACGGTGCTATCGAGTTTTGTTTGATCTTCAGGAAGGGTAAGATCAACTTTTTTGGTGGTAAGATCGTCTGGACTAACTTCTAAAATATTTCGATCGCTCGTTACCAATGCAACAAAATTGTTTTCTTTGGGAACGGCGGCTGAAATAATCCCGGGAGTCGTAAAGTTGGTGGGAACAACACTAGCCTGTTTGGTGAGCATGTCGTAAACAAAGAGGGAAGCGCTCGTGGCGGCGTAGGCAATAAATTTATTTTTAACACGGACGAGTCCAGTCAGCGGAGTGGTGCCCGTATCCCAACTAGCAATTTTTTGAGTCTGTACAGCCGTAATTTTGTTGAGTTTATTAAGCGTGCTTTGAATGCTCGCTTCAAGAGTGTCGCAATTATTTTTTTGTTCTGGAGTTTTGCACGGTAGAGTAGCCAGTGTAGCTACTGCGATAGACAAAGTGTTTTGAGCGCCTGTTTCGTCTTTATAGATGAGAGCGCTTTCCGCTTCGTTAATTTTATCTTTTACCATTTGTACGCTATCAGCATAGGCTTTAGCGGTAGCGGCTTTCTTTTGCTCAAAGCGAACATAGAAAATGCTGCCAATAAAAATAATAACGAGCGTGAGTGACGCACCGAGCATAAGTTTTGTCACTAACGAAAGACTCTTAAAATTTTCGCGGTGACTATGCCATTCGCGTGTCCAGTTATCAATAATATTGCGTCTGCGTCCTTGGTAGTTAGTAGCTGCAAAAAAGACCATGATCAAAAAACGGAAAAATCCACTAAAAATAGCCCAGAGTGTTAGTGCTATCCAGATGATTGCTTTGCCAAAGTAAAGTGCGCCTCGGGCAATAATCCGAACTGCCTTTAAAAGGTAGAGCTGTGCCCCCGGGTCAACTGTTTTGGTCGGTGCGCTTTGGTGGGGGCGAACATGGGTAGCGTTAATTTCAGCTGCTGGAAATTGATTTGCCCGAGCTGTAACCGGCTGTGCTTTTGGGGTCTGCCCTGGATTGGGGTGAGCCGAAAGTTTATCGGTTGCTGCTTTAATTTTATCGTTTAAGGCTGGCCAGAGCGATGAAGACAACGTCGAAGCGGTATTTTTTTCGGTTGAAAAAAAGTTTGTTAAAGAGTGGGCAGAAGAACCGTGTGAAGGGCGTGTTTTTTTAACTAGGGCGGCAGGAGCGGTTTCTTCTTTTTTACCCAGGTGAATAATAAGACCTCCGAACGAGAGGTTATTTTGCAGCTCACGAAGTACGCGGCCTAAATGCTCGGCGCTTTGTCTAGCTGGACGAGTAGTAATTATCTTTTGCAACCGATCATGACTAAAATAATCGATAATGTGCGGGGTGGCTACAAATAAATAATCGTTTGGTCCGATTTTACCTTGAATGACTTGTGGAAAGAGTGGAGGATTCTCGACTGATAATTCTTCTTCAGAGCGATTTTCAGTAGCAAGGTTCATTTTTTGATAATGATCTTCTTTGTTACGATAGAAAAGAAGCGCTTCAGGTTTCCCGGCAAAAGCAAAGACGATTTCAGTGTTGCGAATAACGCCGATGGTTGCGTTAAATTGAACGTCGCCGGTTGTTAGCGAGAGGTTTTCTTGGTTGACCTTTTCAAGGATAATCTCAAGAGCAGTCTGCTCGGGGGTATCAGAAACTTCGTAATAGCGGTTTTCAATTTCGCTAATTATCTTTTGGTAACGGGCAATAGCTGCGCTGTCGGCCTGATTAATTTCACAAACAGCAAAAAAATAACCCTTTTCTTTTTCTTCGGGGGTAGACGGTTCAGTGATGTGCAGAAGTACATGCGAAGTGCCCTGATCGCCCCCTTCGACAAAGAATTCATTGAGTTGAAGTACCTGATCCATAGCTTTGACTTTTAGTTACCTTAAAAGTATACTATAACCAGTACCGCACGTCTAGCCATTTTTCTCTCTTTATTCTATGCTTGAACACTTTTTTGGTTCAAAGACGCGGTTGAAGTTGTTACAGATTTTTTTCCGCTCTCCCCAAAAAGCTTTCTATTTGCGTGAATTGTCTCGGCTCGCTGAAGTACAGCTTAACGCTGTCCGTCGCGAAATTGCTAACCTCGAGCATATTGGGGTGATCGCCCAGGTAGATGCGGGCCAGGCTGAACACGCCGAAGAAACGAGTACGGAACGCTCTAAATTTTACCAGCTTCAAACCAGCTTTATTCTGTATCCGGAATTAAAAGCGCTCCTCAGTAAAGGGCAGCTATTGGAAGAACAGGTGTTTATTGAAGAAATTAAAAAGCGAGCTGGTACTTTAAAACTTTTTTTACTCACTGGTTTATTTACCAACGAGACGCGTACTGGGACAGATATTCTTCTGGTGGGGGAGTTTAAAATCGGCCCTTTAGCCAAAGTGATCAAAGATTTTGAAAAGAAATTAGGACAACCAATTCGCTATACATTAATGGAAGAAAAGGAATTTAGTGAGCGTCGTGAAATTGGTGATGTTTTTCTCTATGCGCTTTTTGAGAGCAAGCATGTCATGATAGTCGACAGTTACCAGCTTAATTAGTCTATGTACGTATTTATTGATCCGGCTGAACGCGAAGCCTATCATTTCTATAGTTCTCGTGATACTCGTGCCTGGGAAGAGGCACGTTTTCCGCGTACGGAGTTTGCCAGTCTGCTTGCGGCCCTGCTTCACTTTCTTGCTGAGCAAGGCGAAAGCTTGCAGACGCTTAAAGGAATTATTGTTCGTGTCGGGAAGGGGAGTTTCACCGCTGACCGCATTGCAATTACAACAGTTAACATGCTCGTCTTTAGCCTTAGTATACCGGCGCTTACTACCAAAGAGCTGGCGGTCGATGCAGTCGGGGAAGCACTTCGATCTGTAACGAAACCGCAGTACATCGTGGCAGAGTATAGCGCTCCGCCTAATGTCGGTACTAAAGAACCCTATATCGGGTAAACGAATACATTTTGTACTCATCTCTAGCTGTTATGTTGTCTGCGTACCAACGCTATCGTTTTTACGAAATTTTACCAGGAGCGGTAATTTGGCTCACGCTATTTGTGAGTGTTTTTTTGGCGCTTTTTAAACCGCTCTGGATGATCTACGCAATTCTTATTTTTGATGTGTATTGGGTATTGCGCGTTCTGTACTTTTCTTTTTATCTTATTCTTTCGTGGCTTCGTTTTCGTCGGGCGACCAAAATCGACTGGCTACAGAAGTTGGGCCAGGAATTCCCAGCCTGGCAAGAAAAAATCAATGTTGTTTTTTTGCCAGTATATAACGAGGAGTGGGCAGTGGTGAAAGAAACCCTGCAAGCTTTGGCTAATTCGCATTTTCCAGATAAGCAGCTGCACGTGGTCATTTCAGGTGAAGCTCGGCAGCAAGCACATTGGACACAGCTTCAAGAAAAAATAGCTGGAGCGTATAAGAATGTATTTGCGAACCTCATTTTTTACACGCATCCAGACGGGTTGGTTGGGGAGATCCCGGGTAAGGGATCAAACATTCATTACGCTGAAAAACAATTTCAAGTATTTGCTGATAAAAAAGGATGGAACTATGCCAATATTATTGCGTCAGTTTTTGACGTGGATACAATTGTGCATCCTGAATATTTTGCGCATTTGACGTACATGTACTGTCGTCACCCGCGGCCAACGCACAGTTCGTTTCAGCCAGTCACGCTCTACAACAATAATATGTGGGACTCGCCAGCTATTCTGCGTATCATGGCGCTTGGCACGAGTTTCTGGATGCTCTTTAGTTTGTCGCGACTCGATAATTTAGTTACGTTTTCGTCGCACAGTATGAGTTTTCAGGCGATTGTCGATGTTGGTGGTCACGCTAAGAATATAGTGAGCGAAGACTCACGAATTTTTTTTCAGTGCTGGCTCCACTACGGCGCAGATTACGAAGTTACACCGCTCTATATTCCTGTTTCCATGGATACGGTACGGGATGAAAGTCCTTGGAAGAGTCTTAAGAATTTATATTTCCAACAGCGTCGCTGGGCCTGGGGGACAGAAAACATTCCTTTTTTACTGTGGGAGTTTAAAAATCATCCGGAAATTTCTCGACTCAAGAAAACGGTTATGTTATTTCATGAGTTTGAAGGTAAATGGAGCTGGGCAGTTGTGGCACTTCTTATTACCGTTCTCGGCAAGTTGCCGCTCTGGCTCGCAAGCGGTGAGGTTCGTCAAAGCACGCTCTTTTTTAACACGCCGCATGTTTTGGAAAATCTGATGACGCTTGCTATGGCCGGACTGATTGTGTCGGCAATTATGAGTATGCTGATCATGCCGGCCCGTCCGAAGCACCATCATCCGTACAAATATTTGTACATGCTGCTCCAGTGGATTCTGTTACCAGTCTCACTCGTCCTATTTTCATCGCTTCCATGTATTGATGCTGTCACGCATTTAATGTTTGGAAAGTATTTGGGCTTTAATGTCTCGAGTAAAAAACGCTTAGTTTAATTGTAAAATAGACTTTGGTATGCTTAAAAAGATTTTTATTGGTTTTGGTGTTCTCCTGCTTATTTTGATTATTAGTGGAGCGGCACTATGGCAAGCTCGAAAATCTGATTATGTGAAGCAAGTCGTTGTAGAGCAAGTAGCTTCGCATGTTACACACAATGACAATGAAACGGCGCTTATTCAAGCAGCGCTTGGTTTTGGCGCTCCCCAAACCTATTTACTAGTTTTTTTGAACAATACGGAGCTTCGTCCGGGCGGTGGTTTTATTGGGGCATATGGCGTGGTCACGATTGATCATGCTGTGCCGCATATTTTAAAAGTCGAAGGAACGGAAATACTCGATAATTTGGCTCCCAAGAATTTTCCGTCCGTTCCGCCGAAGCCAATGAAAGACTATCTGCGTGTCGAGCGCTGGAATTTCCGTGATAGTAATTGGTCACCTGATTTTGTGCTGTCGAGTCAAAAATCACTTGACCTCTATACTAAAGAACAAGGGCTGGCGGCCAAAGACATTGCCGGAATTATTGGTTTTACTCCTACGCTCGTTGAGAATATTTTAAAGCTCACAGGGCCAATTACAGTTGACGGTGAAGTTTTTGACAGTAATAATTTTACTGAAAAATTAGAATACGAAGTTGAATATGGTTATGCTGAAAAAGGAAAAGATTTTGATCAACGTAAAAAAATTCTGAGTGATTTGGGGCCGATCTTAATCGACCGACTTAAAATAACTGCAGTTACACATCTGAGCGATTATTTGGCCTTAATCGAAAAAATGGTCGCTGAAAAACAGCTCATGGCGTATTCACTTGATCCAAACACCCAAGCGGCGCTGGATAAAAGAGGGGTCACCGGCCGAATGGCGGAGACTACTGGAGACTATCTTCTCTGGGCTGATGCGAATTTGGCTTCGCTAAAAACTGATGTCGTCATGAAACGTAAACTCGGGTATACGCTGGTCGCTACTTCGACGAATCGAGTTGTGGCTACCGCCAGTATGACCTATAACCATACTGGTACCATAAATTGGCGTATCAGTCGCTATCAAACGTACGCTCGTATTTTTGTACCACTCGGAAGTAAGTTGCTCAGCGTTACCAGCGTTTCTTCGCGCGGCGCCGTCTCTTCAACTTCAACTGCCGACACGGGTGTAGAGAATGGGCGCACGTGGTTTGGCGCCCCGCTTCTGGTGGAGCCAAAGTCTACCGCCGAACTTCGTTTCCAGTACGTCTTGCCGGGAGCTGTTGCCCAGTCGATCTCGAATGGAACGTATACATTGTACGCGCAAAAGCAGCTCGGAACGATTGATAATGGTTTGACAGTGACAGGCTATTTTGGTAGAAACGTACAATCGGCGACTCCGGGAGAATTGCCTAAAAACTACGGTGATACTCGCTACGATATTGCCACAGATTTAACGGTTGATCGGACATTTACAGTAACATTGCAACCCTAACTTCGGAACGTTTTTCATGTTTTAAGGAATGATATGTTTATAAAGAAAATTGGTATTGATCTTGGCACTAAGAATGTCTTGGTTTATATCCCCAAAAAGGGGATTGTGGTGAACGAGCCAAGCGTCGTAGCTATTTCTAAGGCTGATGGTAAAGTTCTGGCGGTAGGGCTTGATGCCAAAGATATGATTGGGCGCACGCCGGACACAATTATTGCCGAGCGTCCGCTTAAGAATGGTGTTATTGCCAACTATCACACGACTGAAGCGATGATTCGTTATTTTATTAATAAAGCGCTTGGTGGAGTGCGCCTATTTCGTCCGGAAGTTATGGTGGCGGTGCCGGGCGGTATTACATCTACGGAACGTCGTGCTGTCATTGATGCTACCATCGCAGCGGGAGCTCGCGCAGCGTACATTATTAAAGAGCCTATCGTCGCTGCTATTGGCGCAGATATCCCTATTGGTGCGGCAAGTGGTCACATGATTATTGATATTGGTGGGGGCACGGCCGAAATTGCAGTTATTTCACTTGGTGGTATTGTCGCCTGGGGGTCCGTACGTATTGGCGGAAATAAATTTGATGAAGCAATTGCCGAATACGTGCGGCACAAATACAACTTAGCGATCGGAGAGCATACTGCTGAAGAAATAAAAATTGCTGTCGGTTCTGCGCTTATTATGGACAAGCCTCTCAGTGTTGAAATTAAAGGCCGCGATATGATTAGTGGTTTGCCGCGGATTGTTTCAGTCACGAGTGATGATACTACAGAAGCCTTGCAACATGATTTAGAGCTCCTTATTGATGCGGTCAAAGAAGTGCTGCATGCGACACCCCCAGAACTTTCTGCCGATGTTATGGATAAAGGCATTATTATGTCCGGCGGTTCGTCCATGCTTCGCAATATTGATGAACTGGTGGCGCGTGAAACTGGTGTACCAACCTATATTGCTGATGAGCCGCTCCTGTGTGTTGTTAAAGGTACGGGAATTGCGCTTGAAAATTTGGAAAGTTACAAACGGAGTATTCTCGCAACGAAATAAATTTTATACTTGTATTTAAAAAGACTTTCCTAAGGAAAGTCTTTTTAAATGATGTGCCGACCCTCTGCTTGCGCAAAAGGTCGGCGGCCAGGAACGTCCTGGCGACTAGTAGGGCGTGCCCGGGGTGTAGATCTCGAGCGCGCGCTTCGGCTCGAAGGTCTGGAAGGGTCGATCGATCGGCAGGTAGAAGTCGCCGTTCCTCGTCGAGGTGTGCTTGAGGACGACGCCGACGACGTTCTGGGGCAGGACGTTCCGGAGGCGCTCGGGCAGCTGCTCGCCGGTGTACTGCACCGTGCCGCGCTCGAGCATCGCCGCGGGGAAGATGCCGGGTGCGAAGAAGCCGATCGTGTGGTCGCGCAGGACCCGCGCGCTGAGGTTCGGCAGTCCGTCGTGGACGGGGGAGTCCTCGCCGCCGTTGTCGAGGCCGGGCACGAAGAGCTTCGTCGGATCGATGGGGTCGTACTCGATCACGATCGGCGTCGCCTCCCTCGAATCGGCGTTGTTGAAGCAGGCGAACACGGCGGTCCAGACGGGGCCGTAGTGGGCGCTCAGGAACTCGATGTAGTCGCGCGAGATCGTGGGGCGCTTGTGCTGGGGCACTCGGCTGAGGGCCTCGTGGGCGGAGCGCGGGTTACCGGCCACCACGGTGT
>CAZECR010000036.1:0-9859 GCA_964510495.1 uncultured Gammaproteobacteria bacterium | reverse complement strand
CTTGACAATCGAAAAATGATAGGCTATACTCACCCGTTCTCAATATGAAACACATTGCCCACCAAATTCATAAACACCTCGAAGGTGCGAGCCTGATTGTTGTTGTTCCCCACCAGAGTCCGGACGGCGACGCGCTTGGGGCAGCGACCGCGATGCTCGAGCATCTTTTGGAAAAAGGCAAAGATGCCCATATTTTTTGTTTTACCCCAATCAAAGTTGAACGCTGGGAGTTTTTGCGTCATGCCGAGCGTGTTACCAGTAATCCCGAAGTCATTAAAAATCCTAAAGTTGATACGATTATCGTACTTGATTCAGGCGACCTTCGGTACGCTGGTGTCGCCGACTTACTCGTTGGGCACCCGGCCACGATTATTAATATCGACCACCATGCGACTAACGAACATTTTGGTCACTATAACTTAGTACTGCCAACTGCATCTTCCACTACCGAAGTTTTGTATCATTTTTTTAAGCATGGAAACTCGCCTATCAACAAACCAATGGCCACTTCTCTACTGACTGGTCTTATTACCGATACGGATAGCTTTACCAACGCAGCGACTTCAGCTGATGTTATGCATACAGCCAGCGACCTCATTCGTCACGGCGGTAACCTTAATACCGTTACTGGTTCAACCATAAAAAATAAATCTGTAGCCGCGCTCCGCCTCTGGGGCACCGTTCTCGCTCGCTTGCAAAAAAACGAAGAGCTGAGTCTTGCGTATACGTATATTACTCAACAAGATCTAAAAGATCATAATTTAAATGATACCGAAAGCGAAGGCATCGCTAATTTTTTGAATAACCTCGAAGACACCAAAATCGCGCTTATTCTGAAAGAAACGGCCGACGGCAAAATTAAAGGCAGTTTCCGTACCACGCGGGACGATGTCGACGTGACGATCCTCGCCAAAAAACTAAACGGCGGCGGACACAAGAAAGCCGCTGGGTTTACCACAACCGGCACTATTCAGGAAGTATTGGATCGTATTTTGACCACTGCCTAAACATTCGGTATACTGGAACAGTATTCCTAATTCTACGTGTATGAGTGATGCTCCATTTTCCCAATATCTCATCCCCACAGTCATTGAAAAAACTAACTACGGCGAACGCGCCTACGATATCTATTCCCGTCTATTGCAGGATCGCATTATTTTCCTTGGTACCGAAGTCAACGACCAGGTTGCCAATGTCATTATCGCCCAGCTCTTGTTCCTCGAAAACCAGAACGCTGAAAAAGATATTAAAATCTACATCAATTCCCCAGGCGGATCCGTAACGGCGGGCATGGCAATTTATGATACGATGCACCATATTAAGCCCGACGTGAGCACCACCTGTGTAGGTCTCGCTGCCAGTATGGCCGCAGTTCTCCTCGCGGGAGGCGCTAAAGGCAAACGCTTTGCCCTGCCTAACTCCGAAGTCATGATTCACCAGGTTATGGGCGGTATGGAAGGCCAGGCAAGTGATATCAAGATCCGCGCCGAACGAATTTTGCGCATCAAAGAACGCCTGAACAAGATTTTGGCTGATCACACCGGCAAAGATTTGACCACCATCGAACGAGATACTGATCGCGATAATTTCATGAGCGCACATGAATCCCTGAAATATGGTTTGATCGATAAGGTCATTGAACGAATATGAGTCGTTCTCCTGAACAAAGACCAGAAAGTGCCTTGCTTCAACAAACTAAAAAAATTGACGCACTCATGGTGGCATACGAAAAAAAAGTAACGCAATCCTTAGACACTGATTCTAAAGGAAATCTTTCTTTATTTGAAAAAATAACTGCTTTACTTAAAAGTAATTCTAAAAAAACACTCTCGGAAGAAGAGCGGCGGGAAAGGACTCGGCTATTAGCGAGCGAGCTGCTAGCTGCTGAACAAGCTTTGGCAGAAGCTGAGGCCGCACTTGAATACGAAGAGCAGTCTTTAGCGGTCGTACAAGAACGATCGTGGGAGGCAGTCGAGAAACAACTCGAAACAGCAAGCGAGGAAAGCGTAAAAGAATATTACCGTCTTTGCGCTGAACTTATTAATAACAACCGATGGCTGCCTACCGGCGAGCTACTTAATGGTACGTTAACTCAACCCCCAGAAACATTTTTGTTTATCAGAAATGTTGCGCACACCAATTTCTATTATAGAAATAGAGGCGAGAAACCTGAAAAAGAAGAGGTGCTTTACAGACAAGTAAAATTCTTACCCAAAGCTTTACGCGGTCGTATCAAAGGATTGCTTGAATCGCATAAAAGCATCGAACGGCCGACTAAAACCGTTACTGAAGATAAAGATGAAAATTTGGATCATTATTCTGATATGGGTGTTTTAACAGAAGCGAAGACCAATCTCCCCAACTTTCCTGGCGCAGATTTTTGGTGTACAGAAAAATATTCTTACAGCATTGAAGATAAAGTCGAAAATTCCTTAATTGCTGAACTTAAAAAAATAGATACTCCTAACCCCGCGTACTTTTCAGACTGCGCTAAAATTTTAACCGCTAATACCTACTCGCGATCAAAAGAACAATCATGGCTATCTCAAGACGAATGGTTGGGCTATTTTATAATTAACAAAAAGAAAGATGTAGCGCAGTGGCAACAAATTGACCATCAACCTGCTGGCACCTCTATCATAGCACGTGTAAAGGAGGGTAGGTTTTATGGCCTACAATTTATTCCCTCGACTCACAAGTCTTCTTTGGAAAAAGTACTTACCCTGTCGGCTGATGAAGCAAAAACAATGGGTTTAAATTTATGGGGACTTAAGACAGATTGTTCGTATCAAGTATTTGATACGCTCGAAGAACTCAATAAACAAGTTACTTTTGGTCATAGTGATGGAGTAGGAGTGTAGGAACATTGTTCTAATAAAAATCCCGCTGAATACGGGATTTTTTAATTGAAACATATTGCAAATACACCCCTAGGAGAAAACCAAAGATCTAAAGAAACACCTAAAATACCTTATATTAGCCAAAATAACGTCGTAGGCCTGTACAGTCGTGGATAACTCCCTTGACACAAACACATAATTATGGTATATTTATCAGTCAACTTAAGTGACTTCTACCCACCAAGGCTTGTGGTGTACGGACAATGCATATCGTAACCGAGAAACTAAACGTTAGTATGCATCAACCCGTATCCACGACAAGCATGGGGGTGAGTTAGACGGAAGAATGGGTAATGCTACTCTTTACGCTTAATTCACCTTCTTGGATGCGGTTTAGGAGGGGTTCGTCCCCTTCACCAAAATCAACCCGACCTGGTTCTATGAACCAGGTCGGTTTTTTTATACTTGCCATATTTTCTCATGGTGCTACTATGACTATAAGGACAAAGGTCGCGCTTAACACAGAAGAATACTTTATTCTTAATCCGAAATATATGGAAAATAAATTCAAAAAAGGAATTGTGCTCGGAAGCATCTTAGCGGTAGCTGGTATCGCATTTGGACTCTCGAGAACAAAAAAGGGTCAGGAATTAACCGAAGACATGCAGAAAGATTTAAAAGCGCTTGCTAAAAAACTTAAAAAGCGCCTGGCTAAACTTGAAGACATTAGCAAAGAAAAATACGAAGAGGCTGTAAAAATGGTTACCGAGGAATATGCTAAGAAAAAAGAAATGGCCCTTGATACCAAAGAAAAGTTAATGGACGCGCTTAAAGAAAAATGGTCTGAAGCAGAAGAAGAATATGAAGATGACGACGAGGAAGATGATGAATAATCGTTTAATAAAAAAACGCACCGTGAAAGGTGCGTTTTTTATTGCTCTAGTTTTAAACAGATTCTGCTGGCGGCAGCGTGGTCGCCCAAGTATTTTGAACGCCTTCCTTGCCTCCTACATTCATAAAAATATGGTACTTGGGCAGATCAAGTATCTTTTCAGCCCAGGCAGTTTGTTGAACGGGTTGATCAGGGAAAAGCATGGCGGCAAATACTTCAGCATCAGAGCGCCCAATCGCAAAGAAAATTTTATTGCCCATGTTCTCAAGCATTGTTGTTCGATAGGTTGCATCCATCTGTTCTGTATACTGCTGAGCAAGAATTAAATTAACATTATATTTACGAAGTTCTGGCATGGCAGCCAAAAAATCAGAAGTAACAAAATCTTGAAATTCATCAATCAGGATTGAAAAATCTGGACGCTGCTCTACAGGAGCATCCTCGCGAGCGATTCCTGCTTCAGAAAAACCCTTCAGTATAGCCTTACCGAGTTCCCAACATTTTTCTTCACCAATAGTTCCTTTGGCCAATTTAGCAATAATAATTTTACGGGTATCGATGAGCATGCGGTAATCCCAATCAGGCGCTACAGCAGTTTCGTCCGGAGTATAGGCCATTACGTCACCCTGGCGTTCTGGCGGCAAAAGTGTCAGCAGTTGATCGGCCATGTCGCCATACGGATCAATAACGCAGGCACCTTGACCATTTTTAAGGTTATTGAGCAGTATGTTTTCTACCAACCAGCTTTTACCATACCCCGTTTTTCCAATGACATACACATGACGGCGGAGCGCTTCAAGCGACAACCCAACAGGTTCACGAGTGGTTGCCTCCGCTGCGAAGTAATTCATTCCGCTATCAATAACCATACTTTTATACTAAAAAAATAAATTTATTCTGCAGGTTCAATAACCGCCCCATCCCCGGGCACACCAGACGGTGTCGACGAAGCAGCGCTCGCTCCTACCTGACAAATCCGTGGAAGTGGTCGGTAGTAGCTATCAAAGACTTGATCAATCTTTTCACCGGTTGGTGTCGTGCGCGAATAGGTAAAGCTCGCGACAGCTCCGCGGAAAGCATTCTGGCACCTCTCTACTCCCGGCGCGAGCGTGGTCACTGGAATATATTGCGGCGCTCCGGCTGGGATCCACTTACTGACAATCGGATGAGTATACGAACCGCTGCGACCATCTGGTTTACCCCACAGCGTAAACGTCAGTAATTGTTTTTCGTAATCAATGCTCGTTTCTAAGAGCAAGTAATTGCCGGTATCATTCAAAAATTTAAAATCGAGGAGCGGCTCGTAGATGGTGGCATCTGTCCCTGGGTTACCATTTACCGGGTCGGCATAATAACCAACGACGAGCGAATGGTTGCGGCGTTCGGTAATTGGCATACCACTGTTCATGGCCATACGGAAAAGTGTCGTACCAATTTGGCACATACCACCACCAATTTCATTTTTAATTTCGTTTCCTTTAATAACTGCTTCTGGTAAATAACCGTTAGCAGCAGTAAAAGGGCCCGCATAGTGCGTGGTAGAAAATTCTTCGCCCGGTTTAATAATCACGCCATTTAATTTTTCAACAGCGTGAGCAATGTTTTTAATACGATTATTATGACTGTCTTTGAACGTGGAGTAGCCAATACCAACTACATCGGTGATTCCCAGGTCGTTCACATCAGCTGTCGTAATTTTTGGCGTAGCCGCGTTTACAGAAACATCAACTGTTTTAGCAATTTCTGCTGAGCCATAATTGCGAGCAATAAATGCAGCGTTAAGATCGTTGAACGTTTTTTCAGCATCGAGCGCAAAACCGTTACTGCTTCCTTGGAATTCCTTTACCTTACCTTCTTCAACTACAAACTTTGCATCCGCCGCAGCGACATCGGTAAATGGACGAACCTCAGCATCAAAATATTTTTGAACCTGTGTTTGGTTTAGGGAAAAAACCAAGGCATTTTCGGCATTGCGACTTACTTCGATCCAGGAAGCAAATACTTGCGGTTTTACAATCCAATCGTGACGACCCTTAGTACGTGGATCGATGTAGCTCAGGTTAACGTCGCCATACGCAAGCACAGCAGGGAGCTTGCTCGTAATACTCTCTACGTCAGCGACTTTGACGGTTGGCACAAATAAATCAGATGTAAGCGTAAGCGTATCAAAACGCAAATGAGACACCTGATTTTTAATGCGTTCGGTAATTTCGCGATAGTTAAAAATCTGACCACTCTTTTCAGGCGCAATGGTTACTGCCAAAGGAACTGTATTCGCAATAACAACCGTCGCATTGTGCGGCTGCTCTTCGTAAGCGCTGAGCGCTGCGTGGAGCGCATCATTAAACGTTTCTGTATCGGCTACAACGGGCACAGCTAAATTACGGGGACGAAAAAGAAGTATAAATGGTTTTATTAAGCGGTCTGGGTATGAGGCGTCACGACCACTTGCTATAGCTTGGTTAGACAATGTTTCCGCATCAAGACGAAGCACCTCAACCGCATTATCTCCAGCTAAAACTGTTTCTAATTTAACCACGTGCGGCTCTCCAGCAGGATCAATAACATTTAAATTAATTCCCTCGCGCGCATAGCGGTTATTAAAATTTTCAATACCGCTTCGAATTGCTTCTGGAGTAAGCCCGCTTAGGTTATATTCTCCCGCCGAAACACCCGGGTACACCCGGCCTTCATAGTACTTCGCGTATCCTGCACCTGCCGCACAAACGAGTAGCGCCAAACCAAAAACTGATCCAAAAACAATACCCACTATTTTTAAAACACGTTTATGGGACGGTTCCATAGGTGCGCCTTGGTCTTTTTCGGTAGAAACTTTTTCGCTCATACAACAAACTTATTCTTCCACAATAAGGAGTGGGATGGTACCACTCGCATTACTTTTGATAAAACGAATTACTAATATGCCATTTCGGTATTCCGCACGCGCCGAGTCTTCTTTAACATCAACCGGCAAGACAATCGTGCGGGAAAAATGGCCCCAAAAGCATTCTTGGTAAAAATAATTGGTAGCCTCTGGTATCGGCATATCACGCTGACCACGAATCGTCAACAGGTCTTTCTGGAGGTGCAGACTCACATTCTGAGGCTTGGTACCCGCAAGCGTAGCTACCACCACGATTTCTTCAGGTGTTTCAAGGACGTCTACCGCGAGCTGCCCTTCTTGCTCTACCGATTCCTGCCAACTTTGGTCCTCGATGCCAAGTACGGTAAAATCAGACCCCAATGCACTGGAATCTGCCGAAGCTTGGTTAGATAAAAATTGATCGCTCATGGGAAACCTTGAAGCTATTAAAAGTTATATAAATACATGCTTAAGTCTTTGTCTGTCGGCTTATCTACCACCACAGGCTCTTTGCCTTCCAGCGGAAAAGTATAACTGATTACCCGCGCACCCGGACGAAGTTCAGCGGTGAGTTTGTCGGTTATTTTTTTGCCAAGCTTGCCTGGCCGACCAAATACATAGACTACGGCGGCATCGTGCAGCGGGGTGCTAAAAAGACTCTCAAACCGGTAACTGACCCCCGGAATTCGTTGCAGGAGCTGCACAGCGCTGGACCACACGTACAGTGGGAGAGCAATTTCAATGCCCGTTGCACGCGAACCATATTTTTTGGCCGCATAACGAACCAGTCGCCCATCACCTGAACCCAGATCATAGAAGCGCTCACCCGGCTTTAGGTTAGCAAGAGTAAAAACTCTGGGTAGATCTCGTTTAAAAATCGGTAACCACGGAGCGAGCGAATAACCCCCGAGTGCAAGTGTAAAAAGACAGATACCTCCAAGCACAAAGATAAACCACATAGGGGTCCGCTAAAATATAGGCGTAGTATACCACAAAAACGGTCAAAGTCTAGGCGCGTTTTTTTGCTGCAAGCGCGCGATGCGGTAGTGGGTGGAGTTCAGCTGCCAAACCGATAGCCAGCGCAATAATAACGATATTTTTAATAATATACTGACCTTCAAGCGTTGGAATCAAGAAACCGCTCCAGGTAACTGCCGGCAGCAAGACGAGCGGCATGGTTGTGGTCACCATGTGCGCCGCAAGAAGCGGGATAGCGATTCGCTCGGCGCCTTTGATTAAAAACAGAATACCAATCAGCATTTCAAAGCAACCAAAAAAGATAATAAAACTATCGAACGAGATAAAGGGCAATGTTTTCTCAAGTAAATTTTGAACGAGCGGGTTAGCCGGGCTCGCATCAAAGAGTTTTAAAACACCAAACCAAAAAAAGACAATAAATAACGCTACCCTACTAACAGGTTGTCGCAACCGCCGGAGTGTATAAATGATTCGGGCATCGAGGCGTTCTACTTCTCGAGCAACTTCTGTTTTCATAACCCGAACTTAAAGACTTAAATTAATACTTTTTGAAGCGGTGTTTGGAGCCCGTCAAGCGCGACTGCGGTGACCCCTGGCCGAATAAAACAGTGACGGCAGGTAGTCATATACGTATAGGTGCCATCGTCCGGTAAGACCGGCGGCAGGTCGGCCACGATCGGCTCACCCAGTTTAAGCACTTGGGTATAAATAGCTTCGGGATTTTTACAAATTTCGCACACCGCGCGTTTGTAGCGCACTTCTTTGGGCCCAAGCTCCAAAAGTCCTTTAATTATTTCAAACATATGACCACGGTAGTCGAGGTCGAGCCCGGAAACAATCACCTTAACACCGCGTTTCAATAATTCTTCGACAATTTCGACACTGCTCGCCGGAAACATGTGTGTTTCATCAATGCCGACAACGCGCCAATCACCCGTTAAGGCTTCGCGCAGATCGCTAATCTTCTGAGCAGCCAGAGCAACACCGTTACGTGATGTTACTTGTTCATCGCGCACATTACGCTGCGACTGATACAGCACATGTGGAATCGTCGTATACCGGAGCGGGGCAAAATAACTAATTAAATCGTATGATTTGCCGCTTTTCATCGGCCCCAAGATGAGCGTGAGTTCCATACGTTGAAAGATACAATTTTTATAAAAACCCACTGGTTAGTATGCAGTAAAAAAGACAAAAAATCAAGCAAGGATTTATACACTTTTTTACCGAAGCGACCACTTTTTTAATTCACGCCTCAGTTCCTGGTGATTCGGAACACTTTTGCTGACCCACGCCCAAAATGCGCGCGAATGATTGAACTCTTTAAGGTGTGAGAGCTCGTGCGCGACAATATACCTGGCAGCAGGCAATGGTACAAACACAATTTTATAACTAAAGCTGAGACGACCATCTTTGGAACAACTCCCCCAGCGGGATTTTTGATCACGCACCGACACACGCTTGATGCGCGCATCATACACAGGCTGCAATTCTTCAATCAGATGCATCACCAAACGCCGCGCAGCCGCTTTGTGCCGCATAAAATTAAGGTGCCCCGTTGGGAGCCTCACGCGCCCAGAATTTTTGGCTAATTTTTCGAGCTGATGCAGTACCCACTCCCCTTTTTCAATTAAAAAACGCTCTGCCCGGGCCGGGGAGTAGCGTTTAGGAATCGTCATCGTCACTTCAGCGTATTCATTAACACTTAGGCGAAGTTGCCGGGCTCGCACCGATACGTGCAAGCGGTACGACAACGTTTGCCCATTCGGGAGTACCACCTGTTCCAGCGCCATAGCACTAATCTTTCAGCAGTCGACTGGCGCGCAAGGTATCGAGAGCAGCATCTCTTTCGGGGAAGCTAATAATCATTCGATCATATTTTTCATCCTTCAGCTCAATAACAATCCTTACCGGCCGATGCCTTCTGACATACCAGAATTCTTTACCGCGCGGTGAATAAAACGTCCCAGCCTTAATGAGGCCGGGCACATATGACCCCGGTGCCCGGGCTTCTCGCCAGCTCGTTTTGGGCACAGCGAAACTAATACCGGTGATATGCGCAACCGGGATTTCAAAATGTCCTTTAAAGTTAAAGGTCAGAAACTTTTCCCAGCCCTCAAGGTCGATGATAAGGGTTTGGTCTTGAATAGCGAGTTTCATAGAGAAACAACTAAAAAATTATGACTAGCACTACTGTAGTCCTGTTCAGGAAAAAATACAATAACCCAGACATATTGACAAAAACGTCAAAATAGGCACATACTATGTTCAGAGTGAGTTTCCGCA
>CAZECR010000035.1:2287-10397 GCA_964510495.1 uncultured Gammaproteobacteria bacterium | reverse complement strand
AAAATACCGCTTATATAAGCGGTATTTTTTTACTCGTGTAGCCCGTACGGGAATCGCACCCGTCTTTGCGCCGTGAGAGGGCACTGTCCTAACTGATAGACGAACGGGCCATTAAACAGTTCGACAACGAGGAGTATAGCCCATTTTGTGCGCGCTTGTCAATCCTGTAACCACTTTTTCTCTTGTCGCACCAGCAATCGTTCGGCCATGATCGGCTCATCCATAACTTCTTTTACCACCCGCTCCATACGGACACCTTGCGAGCCTTTGACCAAAATCATATCCCCTTCTTTTATTTTTTCCTGTAAAAATCTCCCGGCCGATGTACTATCCGCAAATGCTGCGATTTGGTTACCAGAGAGGCCAGCTTCTTCCGCAGCATGACAGGTAATTTTACTCGCCTCACCAACGGTAATTAAAAAATCAATGCCTGTCTCTGCCACCATAAAGCCCACTTCACGATGCGCCATCTCTGTTTCAGCGCCCAATTCAAGCATGTCCCCCAATACAGCATAACGTTTTCCTCCAGCCTTATTTTCTAGTGCGCCCAAAGTTTTGAGTGCGGATTTAGCGGCATCAGGACTTGAATTATACGTATCATCAATCAACAGCGTTTTTTTAACTCCTTTTAACAAACGCATTCGGCCTTTTGGCGGTTCGGTCGCAGTTAACGCACCGGCTGCCTCGACCAAATTAATACCCAGCGCGTCTCCCACAGCCAGCGCAGCCAAACTTGAACCAACAATATGTTCAGCGATCACACCTGGGAAAAATAGGGGGACGCTGTGGCCTTTAAAATTAATTTTACAATTAATTCCCGCCGGCCAACCAGTGATCGGATCATACAAAATTTTCAGGTCAGTTGCTCGCAAGTCTGCGCCATCTTTAAATCCATAGGTGACAACAGTTCCTTTGGCACTACTCGCCGATTCGCGAGCAAGTTCGTTATCAAAATTTAAAACCGCCGTGCCGTGCTTATCCATGTGAGAAATAATTTTTCTTTTTTCTTCCGCAATTTGTTTCAGTGTTTTAAAAAATTCCGTATGCGCATGCGAAATCCACGTGAGCACACCAACGGTACAAGGCGCCAAATCCACCAAATAGCGAATATCTCCGGGTTTATCCGCACCCATTTCCAACACCAAGACTTCCGGATACTTTTTTTTCGCCCCCACCAACAATCCAATTCCTTTCAGAAGTGCGCCCGCCCAAGCAACAACCGACGAGCCGGGTGCTTCATCAATGCCTAAAATGGCGAGCGGTACACCGATTTCATTATTATTATTTTTGCTGGTCGCACCTACGCGAAAGCGAGCCGACAAAACGGCCGCCGTCATTTCTTTAGCCGTTGTTTTGCCAACCGAGCCGGTAATACCAATTACTTTTGGTTTATATTTTGCTAAAATTTTTTTAGCGAGGGTGGCGAGAATTTTTTGGAGAAAATTTTTCATACACAATAAAAAGTAAAACGATTATCTTTCCGGTGGGATACCGTAATATTGCAATGCAAAATGCATAATATCTTTAAATACGGGTGCGGCCGTTGACTCAGCCCACTGGCGGGCCGGTTTTTCGTATTTTACCACCAGAACAAATTTAGGATCTTTAACCGTGGCAAAACCAACAAACGTATGGTTGGTATCTTCGGTATACCCACCTTTACCCGGAATCTGCGCCGTTCCCGTTTTTCCGCCCATGTAGTAATCCGCTAATTTTGTTTTTTTGTAACTCGCACCGTTTTCAACAACCGACGCCAGCATGCCGCGCAGCAGCTGCGAAGACCGGTCAGAAATAACCGTGTCGGCAACCTTGGGAATGGTTTTATCAACCCGTCCATCCGGGTAGCGCACCTCTTGTACTATATAGGGCTTCGGCAGTTTACCATTATTAACAATCGCTGAATACGCTGCCGCAAGCTGTATAGGGGTCGCTGTTAAACCCTGTCCGAACGATCCAACAGCACCATAAATCGGTGAATTTTTTTTATCCAGTGATGATATATCCCCTGTCCCCTCGGCACTTACATCAATACCGGTTTTTTGTCCAAACCCAAATTTTTCCACCCCGGCTTGAAAAGCAGCGCGACCTAACTTTTCTTCTATCCAGATCATGCCGGTGTTAATCGAATTTTCCAATACCTGCGTCATGGTTTGCACACCGTAACATTTGCGCAGCGCATTACGGATGGTGAATCGATCGATCTTGCGTTCACACGGATCGGTAAAGGTAGTGTCCGGCTGAACTAATCCGGCATTCACCGCAATTGCCATAGTGATCGGCTTAAATACCGAACCGGGTTCATATGCGGTAAAGACGGCCTGATTATTAAACGCATCAATATCTTCTGTTGCTGAATAATTATTCGGATCAAAATCCGGCAAACTGCACATGGCAAGTATCGCCCCGGTTTTAGGATCCATCATCACGAGCGCGGCACGCTTTGCACCATATTCAACCATACCTTCCTGCAGACGCTTACAAGCAGTATATTCAAGTGTTCGGTCAATCGTTAAAAGCAAGTCGGCCCCATTTTGCGACGGGTTAAGGGTCATGCCAGCCATAGTTATCCAGCTCCCAAACGCACCCTGTTCCCCCACCCTGAATCCTGGTTTGCCGGCCAACTTATCATTCCAATACGATTCAAGACCATACTTTCCTTCGCTATTCCCATCATCGTTCATACTGCAAAACCCGAGCACTGCTGAACCCAGATTCTGTTCCGGATAATAACGATACTCTTCAGGTGTAGCATACACCCCTTTTAATTTTATTGCCTCAGCTGATATTTCTTGCGGCACCTTGCGCTGCACCGCTTCATATAAATCATTAGTTTTAGAAAATCGAGTCAGTAAACGATTTTTTTTCTCTTCGTCAGTAATATTTAAAATAGTGATGAGTTGCTCGGCGGTGCTGGTTGCAGTTCCAGCATCGAATTCTTTAGGCACCGCATATACCTGGTCAAATTTTTTGTTTACTCCAACCGGATATTCCTGTTTATTTTTATCTTGAATATAAATAGTACCACGGTGCGGATGGAGTGTTTCGTAAATTTCGTGATTATTTAAAGCAAAAAGGCTGTAGTAATCATGCTGAATAATTTGCAAAAAAAATAATCTTCCAATGATCCACAAGGAAATGACCAGAAAAATAACAGAGATAACGCGAAGCTGATTATCAGGAACGGCTCTTTTTTTGAACATACTTTTTGGAAAGAATTTTTTCAAACACAGCGGCCGGTTTTATTTTTTTGGACGTAACATTATACACGGCTTCAACGAGCGGCAGAGCAACACGGTGGCGGCGTGCGAGCGTTGTTGCTCCCGCACATGCCGATACACCCTCAACTACCTGGCCTACGGCAGTTGCGGCAGCATTTGTATCGAGCCCTTCGCCCAAAAATTGCCCAAAGCGGCGATTGCGGCTAATCGGTGACAAACCTGTTGCGACCAAGTCCCCGAGCCCAGCGAGCGCATACGCAGTCTCTGATCTACCACCACATTTTTTAATGAGGAGCGACATTTCTTCAAGCGCCCTAACTACCAAAAAAGCTTTGGTATTGAGCGGTACCGCCAAGCCATCGGCCATACCGAGGAGAATCGCATATACATTTTTAAGCGAACCAGCCAGCTTAATACCGAGCACATCGGTGGTTGGTAAAAAATGCAAATGATTATTTGTCAGAATTTTTTGTGCCACAGCAACATCACGAGCGTTTTTACCAGCAATTGCCATGGTCGTAAAACCGCCCTTCGCAATATCGAGTGCGATAGCGGGACCAGAAATAATAATTCGTTTATTCCACCATTTTTGAGCAGCAGCGCTCAGCACAGATTTTTCTTTAGAAAAAACACCGGTAAAACCTTTGCTCACATCGAGCAGTACTGCCTTGGCAGGCAAATAAGGCACTGCGCTTTCGAGTTGCCGTTCGACAATTGTACTCGGCACAGCCAAAATTACCAACTGCGCTTTGTTCAAGGCTTTTGCTAAATCATGTTCGGCATGAACATTTTTAGCCAAGATGATTCCAGGTAAGTATTTCTTATTTTCATGATACTCGGCAATTTGATGGAGCGGATCCGGGTCGCCGGCATAATTCCAAACTGTTACGTCATGCCCGCTATCGCCCAATACCCGAGCGAGCGCTGTACCCATATTTCCTGCCCCTAGAATTGTTACTCGAGCTTTCATAGGTTTTTAAGTAATAGTACTTTAGTATAGCCTTTTTTTAAAAATCGGACAATAAAAAAATCACCAGGGGTCTGATGAACTATAGGTAGGGTTCTGTCAGTCGGCTCCGCGAATTGCAAAGCCGACTGACGGTGAAAAATGGACGCTCACCCAGCTGGTCAGCGCGGGTGCTGAAAGGTGACCGTACGATGAAAATATACGTTCCGCTCGGGCGCCGCCGGATCTCTCCAGTAGATTTCGGGGCAGCAGAACAGATTGCTCCGGAGCATCTCGCCGATAGTTTTTACCTTCGGAATGGTATAACCCGGCGGGCAGACGAAGTCGTCTGCAGACAGCTGACTCGAGGGGTGCCCCTTCGAGTCAAGGCACTTTTGATTATCGCGCCAGTCGTATGCCGTCATCTCCTTACGGTGCTTGTCCGAGCGTTCCCAACTGTTTCTGGTGCTTCTGGTTCCTCGCAGCAGACCGTGGAGGTACGCAAGGACGAGCAAGGCCAGGATAGCACATGCCGTCATAATCAGATCACGTTTTGTCAGGTACATTGGATCACCTCTTTGTGTGCACACGCTCTAAAAAATACTTTTCTAGAGCCTGGGCACATTTGCTTGCCGGACAGCACATCACACTAGCAGGACATACATAGAATGTCAATACTGATCATTATAAAATAAAAAATCCCGACAGAATCGGGATTTTTTCGTCTTACATGCTTTTTGCTTTTCTCCGCGCCTCGTTCTCATTCAAGATCATCTTACGGATGCGGATATTCTTCGGGGTAATTTCAACCAGTTCATCGTCGCCGATATATTCAAGCGATTCTTCCAAGTCCATCGTATGCGGAGTATTGAAGTGTTCGGCACTACCATCGCCTTTTGAACGCATGTTGGACAACTGCTTCATTTTACAGACATTCACGCGCAAGTCACCGCCGCGATTATTCTGTCCAATGACCTGTCCTTCATACACCTGGAAATTTGGACCAATAAACAACTCGCCGCGATCTTGAACACCGAGTAAACCGTACAAGTTACTTTCACCAGTTTCATGCGCTACCAAGGAACCCTGGTTGCGCTCCTTCCAGTTACCTGGATCGGTATCGTAACCGTAGAACACCGTATTCATAATACCCATACCTTTCGTATCGGTCAGATACTCGGTGCGGTACCCGAAGAGACCGCGGGTAGGAATAATAAATTCATAAAAGATAATGCCATTCTCACTGCGCATATCATTCATGCGACCGTTGCGTTCACCCATTTTCTGCATGACAACACCAGAGTAAGCTTCGGGGATTTCCATATATACCTGGTCATACGGACACATTTTTTTACCATCAATTTCTTTGATGATAACCTGTGGACGAGAGACTTGGAATTCAAAACCCTCGCGGCGCATGCGTTCGATCAAAATCGCGAGGTGCAGTTCACCGCGACCCGACACAATCCAATTGCCTTCCGGACCATCTTCTACTTTAAGGGCTACATCATTTTCCATTTCTTTAAAGAGGCGTTCGCGAATCTGGCGCGAGGTACTGTAGTCCCCTTCTTTACCAGCAAACGGTGAATCATTCACTTCAAACGTCATTTTAACCGTTGGTTCATCAATCGTCAGGGTTGGAAGGGCGATTGGATTTTCTACCTGAGCAAGGGTTTCACCAATAGTAATTTCTGGGATACCGGCTACGGCCACGATATCACCGGCAAAAGCTTCTTTAGCTTCAACGCGGTTCATACCCACATACGTCATGAGAGCGGTAAGGCGGAATTTTTTCATTGCTCCGTCGCGGGCAATATGCATCACATCCTGGTTGGCTTTGATCGTACCATTATAGATGCGTCCAATCGCGATACGTCCTTTATAGTTATCCGGCACCGTTGAAACAGCGAGAAGTTGGAGCGGTGCGCTTGGGTCTCCCGTTGGTTCTGGAACATTTTTCAAAATACTTTCAAAAATTGGTGAGATATCAGTCATTGCAGCAAGGTCTGGTTCAAAACCAGCTTTACCATTTTTAGCTGAAGCAAAAACAACCGGGAATTCCGCAACGTCATCGTTTGCACCAAGTTCCAAAAATAATTCCAGCGTTTTGTCGAGCACGTATTGAATACGAGCATCTGGTTTATCAATTTTATTGACGACAACAATAACGCGGTGACCGAGTTGCAAGGCTTTTTTCAAAACGAAACGAGTCTGCGGCATCGGACCTTCCTTAGCATCAACTAAGAGGAGACAACCGTCAGCCATTTTCAAGACGCGTTCTACCTCACCACCAAAGTCAGCGTGGCCTGGGGTATCAATAATGTTAATTTTTGTTAAATCTTCTGGTTTAGCAGGATCACCCCAAACAACCGAAGCATTTTTAGAAAAAATCGTAATACCGCGCTCTTTTTCAAGATCGTTGTTATCCATGATGGTGGTAACTTCGGCGTATTCCTTATCAAGTTTAGTTTTAGATTGGCGAAGCAGCGCATCAACCAGTGTTGTTTTACCATGGTCAACGTGAGCAATAATCGCGACGTTACGGATTTTCATACGATGTTAAACAAAAAAACTGCTTCCAGCAGTAAAATTAAGGTTACGTGGGTAGGCCTCGAGTTTAGCACAAACTACTAAATAAATCAAGCTGCAACCATATCTTGGGTGTAGCAGATAGTGCTACACCAAAAATATGATCGTGGGAAGGGCGGCAAACGCGTGAGCGCCTGCCTGCCCTTCCCGTGATCCATTAGCTAGTGAAGTCCGAAATCGAACGGAAACTCGAGATGGACCAGTGCCTCCGCCCCAATGTGGAGATCGGGGAAGTAGAGCTTTGGTCCGATCTGGGCCATGAGATCAAGCACGCCCGGAATGAGCGTGATCTGAGCCGCAGGCCCCATAAGGAGCCCGCCACCCGTATGCGGTCCGCCGACGAGGAACGAAGGCATCACAGCGCCGCCCACACGAACTCGCCGATGCGGTTCGTAGAGAATGGCCGCAGTGAGCGAGCCCTCGAATCCCTCGAAGTTGGGCATGATGGGACCGATGGCGACTTCGAGCAAGAACTCGAAGCGCCTGGCTACGCGGCAGGCAACCGCACCACCCAGGTCAGCGACGAATTCGCCCTTGAGATTGTGGTGCGCTCGAACAAGTCCGAGGCCAAGGCCGACGGTGATAGCCGGCGTGCAGTGACCCACCTTGGGAGTATGCTCAGTCGCCTTTACCTCCCCCACCAGAAGGGCGAGGGAGGCCAGTACCATTCCGAAGAGACCAATACGGTTCATTCCTAACCCCTTTGTGACAGAAGTCGCGCCAGAAAATGAGAAAATTCTCAGTCCCAGCATTCAGAAAAATACGAATAATTTAGTATCTTTCTGAATACCAGGAAAATTTTCCGGCAAGCTAAGTAATGGATCGTGAAGAAATGTGAAGTAGGGAAAGTCTGAGATCCAGACTTTAAGCTCCAGGGAGCTCCCGTTACAGAGAAAAATAACCGCTAAGATTAGCTTTCTTCGTAACCAGGAACGCTCACAAACAGGGAGCCCTGCTTCGCCATTTCTTTTGTAAAGAACGATATATCCTATATTCTAGGACGCCAAAAGTATAGCATAAAAAAGACCTTTTGTCAAGGCCTCTTCAATACTCTTTTACCAAAATTACCGCATCCAAATTTTACCATCTTCCAGGTAGAGCTCTTTTTCACCCTCATCTGTTTGAATATAGACTTTTCCAGTCTCATTATCCTGACGTATATCTCGCCCCTTATAGTGCTGTATAGCAAGGCTCATTATTTCACCCATCTGCCTTTGTTTCTGGCTTTCACTTGTGCTAAGGTCCTCAAAAACAACACCGTCAATCCTTGGAACTTCATGTCTCATAGTATGAAAATACGCTAATTAAAAAATTTCAAAATGAATTTGTTTCATCGGCACGCCTTTATCTACCAATA
>CAZECR010000035.1:0-2187 GCA_964510495.1 uncultured Gammaproteobacteria bacterium | reverse complement strand
AATTAAAAAATTTCAAAATGAATTTGTTTCATCGGCACGCCTTTATCTACCAATATCTTTCGCACATCCTTCACCATCTCCAAACTGCCACACACATAATATTCAGCTTCCAAATGATGATGCGGAACATGCGCGGTAACGCGCCCAGTAAGCCCTTGCCACCCGGTCGGTTGATCGGGCTGTGATAATGTAACCTGGTGCGTAAAATGTTGGTACTGTTTTCCAAAACCACTCAAGCGATCCACCCAAAAAAGATCGGCCTCATTTCGAACACCAAACAGCACATGCACCTGAGCCCCTTCCCGTGCTATAGCGAGCTGGTCAGGCACCATACTCATTATAGGCGCAAGCCCTGTTCCGGTCGCAATAAAAATCTTATGCTTAGCATGTTCGTCCTTGCACACAAAATGTCCTTCGGGTCCCTGCACGACTGCATCGTCCCCCACCTCAAGCGCCGACAAAAAAACCGATGCTTTCCCGTTAGGCAAGACCTTAAGACAAATTTCTATATAATCATCCTTCGGCGCCGAAGCAATGGAATAACTACGCAGCACCATCCCCGTTTCGGTTGGAACTTTAAATTGCAAAAATTGCCCAGCTTTAAAGATAAAACCGGCTGGTTTTGTAAACCGAAATTCTAAGACATCTCGGGCGATAATCGTTTTCTGAAGGAGGGTAAGGATAAATTCAGGTACCGGAGCTGCCATAGATTGACAAAATCGCTAAAATTAGCTAAGATTAACCAGTTACACACTGGTAACACCCTTATTCTATACCAATGTCCAAAATTAGCAAAGACAACGCTGCCGAACTCGCCGCCGATCGCTCGCTCTACGACGACGCCAACCCGGAAGATAACCAATACCGGGCTACTGCCGGCCTTAGTGAAGCACTGGTTCGCGAGATCGCCAAACAAAAAAATGAACCTGATTGGATGCTTGAAAAACGCCTCCATGCTTTAGAGTTGTTTAAAAACAAACCACTTCCTCCCTGGGGGCCTGATTTAACCAAGCTCGATCTTGATGCTATCACCTATTTTGTCCGCCCCGATACTGGCGAAAGCACCAGCTGGGAAGATGTGCCGGAAAATATTAAAAAAACCTTTGATCGCCTGGGTATTCCCGAAGCTGAAAAAAAAGCCCTAGCCGGCGTTGGCGCTCAGTACGATTCTGACATCGTCTACCACAATCTCAAAAAACAATGGGAAGACCAGGGTGTTATTTTTGAAAACATGGACACGGCCGTCCAAAAATATCCTGACCTCGTTAAAAAATATTTCATGACGCAGTGCGTGCCGGCGCACGATCATAAATTTACCATGTTGCATGGCGCTGTTTGGAGCGGCGGCACATTTATTTACGTACCAAAAAATGTTACGATTGATTTACCTTTGCAGGCCTACTTCCGCATGAACGCCAAACAAGGCGGTCAATTCGAACACACCCTTATTATCGCGGACGAAGGATCGCAACTCCACTACATCGAGGGTTGCAGCGCACCACGTTACGGGGCAAGTTCACTGCATGCTGGTTGTGTGGAAATTTTTGTGCATGCCGGCGCCCGCGTTCGCTACTCATCGATCGAAAACTGGTCCAAAGATACGTACAATTTGAATACAAAACGCGCGCTTGTCGACGAAGACGGCGTTATTGAATGGGTTAATGGCAATATGGGTTCGGGTGTTACTATGCTCTACCCATCATCAATCCTTCGTGGTCGCGGTGCCCATTCCGACAGTCTTGGCATCGCCTTTGCCGGCCCGGGCCAAAACCAAGATACCGGCGCCAAAGCAATTCACGCTGCGCCCAATACTAGTTCGACAATCGTTTCCAAATCCATTTCCGTCAACGGCGGCATCAATACGTTCCGCGGCCTCATTCATATTACCCCTGCTGCCGAACACGTAAACGCCTCTATGGTCTGCGACGCCCTCCTTATTGGCAAAAATGCTATCGCCAACACCATTCCAGAACTTAAAATTAAAAATGAACAGGTCACCGTGTCGCACGAAGCCCGGGTGGGTAAAATCGGTGAAGAAGAAATTTTCTTTTTGCAATCCCGCGGCCTCAGCGAACAAGAAGCAATCCGCTTGGTTGTTTCTGGTTTTATTGAACCGATCGTCAAAGCCCTGCCCGTTGAATACGCGCTTGAACTTAACAAACTGATCGAGCTGGAGATGGAAGGTGC
>CAZECR010000034.1:0-11513 GCA_964510495.1 uncultured Gammaproteobacteria bacterium | reverse complement strand
GTTGTCTTAAGAAGTTCAGTAGCGTGCGGAGACATAGGCAGTACTCTAGTATACAGGGTAAAGTCTATAATGAACAACACGCCAAAAGAGGCCTTATTTTACAAATAAAGTGTTTGTATCTATACTAACTCCGCACTCAGCTGACACCTTTAGAAAACAACACGCCTGAACCCTATGAAACCAAAATCTACCTCCTGGAACAAAGTAGCCTCATGGTACCAAGAGCTCCTGAGCCGTGAAGACTCATATCAAAATACGGTTATTCTGCCGAACCTGCTTCGCCTTCTGGGGCCGCTCAAAAACAAGATTGTGCTTGACCTCGCCTGTGGCCAAGGTTTTTTTGCACAAGCCATGCTAAACGAAGGTGCGGGTGTTATCGGCGTCGATGCTGCGCCCGACCTTATTGCTCTCGCTCAAAAAAATATCCCTGACGGGACGTTTCATATTGCCCCTGCTGACAGACTCGAATTTATAAAAAATGAAACGTGCGACACAGCTATTATTATTCTTGCCATCCAAAATATTAAAGAGGTTGACGGTGTCTTTGCCGAAGTCAAACGAGTCCTTAAACCCGGCGGCCGATTATTGCTTGTTCTCAACCACCCCGCGTTTCGCATTCCGAAGCAAAGTTCGTGGGGGTGGGATGCTGAGGGCACCGTGCAATATCGCCGCCTCGACCGCTACATGTCTGAAATGACGAGCGAAATTGACATGCACCCGGGTCAAAAAAAATCGGCCACCACCGTTTCATTTCACCGCCCGCTTCAGTATTATTTTAAACTTCTTACCAAGCACGGCCTCTTGGTAAGCCGCCTCGAAGAATGGATTTCACCAAAAAATACACCTGCCGGTCCAAGAGCGGCGGCCGAAAATCTGGCGCGAAAAGAATTTCCACTCTTTCTCTTTCTGGAAGCAAAAAAATAACTATTAAAAAACGTCCCGCTGAGGACGTTTTTTTAAATTCTAATGCATTTTTATTTTGCTTTTTCTTCAACAGTTACTGTTGTAACGGTAACGGGTGTAACCGGTTTTGACTGTTCACCGGAATCACTTGTTGTAACTTTGGCAGTCGCGATTGCGTCCACGACTTCCAGGCCTTTGGTAACACGGCCAAAGATAACATAGTTCTTTGGAAGCGGCACATCGGCGTGCATAATGAAGAATTGACTACCATTAGTGTTTGGACCAGCGTTGGCCATAGCGACAGTGCCACGGGTGTATTCGCCATCAAATGCTTCATCAGCAAATTTGTACCCAGGGCCACCAGCGCCAGTTCCAGTTGGGTCGCCGCCTTGGATCATGAAACCATTGATAACGCGGTGAAAAATAGTTCCGTTATAAAAATCTTTTTGGGCTAAGGTAATAAAATTGTTAGCAGTGACGGGTGTTTTGTCGGTCGCAAGCGCGATTTCAATATCGCCTTTGTCGGTGTGTAAAACTGCAGTGTAACTTTTGGCGGTGTCGATAGTCATAGTAGGTGCATTAGAAATAGCAGGTTGTATATTAGTTGTATTTAGGTCCGGTGTCTGGCTGTCGGTAGCGTAATTATAGGAATCAAGCCCTGTAACCGCTGTATCGGTGGCGCGTGAACAGCCTGCGCCGAGCAGCACTACCCCAACCAAAAGACTTGTGCCGAGTAAGAATGTTTTTTTCATAGGCTTATTTTTCAAGTTTAAAATACCATAGGGCAAATGGGTAGCCGGGTATTAGGCGATAGTTGATCTTTCCTAAATATTTTCCCGGGGCAACTTCCACAATCTCATCGAGAATAGGTCGTGCGTACCAAGGATTCTCGCTATTACGGTAGTCGATCTTGTACACATCCAGGTTTTTGTCGCGAAGACCTTTTCTAACGTACGTCATAAAGGGATATTTTTCAACCTCCTTACCATCTTTGAGAAAAATATTTACCCCATTTGATCCTTGAGCGGCTATTTTTTTACCCTGCCAACTCGCATGGTAAAAATCAGTTGAACCTTTCAAGAAACCATCCGGTGGAGGATTTGGTACAGTGCCCGCTAAAAATTGCTTTTGATAGGAACTATGCTGAGTCGCAAAAGTGAGTGCGATCAAAAGGATGAGAACACCCCCTATCAAGCCAGCCAGCACTTGTATAACTTTTTTCATAGTTTAGAAGCTTTTAAAAGTAAAAGGCACTCTCTACACTATACTTGTTTTTGACAAGACTGGCAATTTGAAAAGGGTATTATTCTTGGTGCAGCACGCTGAGCGCGGCCGGACTTTTATACCGAGCCGCAAAAATAAGACCGCCTGTAATAATGAGTAAACCCGCCACCACCGTCGGAACCGAGGGGCTGAAGCGCGCCGCAATAAAACCTGAAACGATTGGTGGAAGCGCTTGGGCCAAGGCCTGAATGCTTGAATTAATCCCCATCACCTCACCCTGAACAGATCGGTCGGCTGAACGACTGATAAGGCTCGTCAAATTCGACACCGATAATCCATTGGTGATAGCAAAAACCGGTACGATCAAAAATAATTGCCATGGTGCGTGCGGCAAAAGGTGCGCTAAGACAAGCAGTCCGCAACCGACCAAAGAGAAAGATAAAATTTGTTGCTCACTAAAATGCTTGCTAGCAATACGGGTAAACACCGCTTGCGAGATAACAATCCAAATACCGATAAAGGCGAAGAAGTTGCCGATGTCCCCCTGAGAGAAACCAAACCGGCTGATGAGATACACTGCAAAAAACGTGGTGAAAAAACTAAAACCTGCTGAAAAAAGAAAGGTGGTGCCAAACAACGTTTTCAGGGCCGGAAAACGAAAAGCACCGAGAATATTGTGGAACGACTTGCTCCAATCGATTTTTTGTTTTTCATTGCGATCAGGGTGCGTTTCGGGAAGAAAACGGATAACAGACAAAACATTGAGTGAAGTTAAAATAGCCGCGAACCAAAATGGAGTAGCCGCACTAAACCACGAGATAAGTTGCGGATTCGAAAGAACACCGCCCAGAAATGGTCCGATAATAAATCCAAGACCAAACACAGCGCCCATGAGTCCATACGTTTTAGCTCGGTTCTGGGGCTCAGTAATGTCCGCAATGGCTGCTTGGGCTACCGCAATATTTCCACCGGTCATGCCGTCAAAGGCGCGTGAGATAAAGAGGAGCGGAATATTACGGGTAATAATACCAATCGCAAACAAAACATACGACAGACATGTTCCGATCAAAGACAACACTAAAACTTTCTTACGGCCATAGCGATCTGATAATTGTCCCAAGATCGGAGCAGCCAAAAATTGCGCCAGCGGATAGCTAGCCGTCAAAAAGCCGAGTAAAATATATCCGTCATCGATTGTCCAGCCAGTTGGTAGCAGGTAGTAGGCTGAAGCGGGGTCAGCCAAGAGGAGCGGGATAACTGGAATTAAAATACCAATCCCAAGCATGTCGAGAAAGATTGTCGCCAGTATGATCGGCAAAGCGTATTTTGTTTTATGTGGCATAAAAAATATTCATCATAAAAGGCAAAAAAGGACACAAAGTCCTTTCAAGCACAAACATTAGAGTACGTTGTTTTTAACTTTTAGTCAATAAAACCTCTTATTCATTACTACCAATGACACTAGCACGGCCCTGATCCAAAACCTGAATAGATGGCGTAATTTGTTCGTCAACATACCAAAGTCTCGCCGCATTGGTAATAAGTGCTTGTAACCGCTCGGTTGTCCACACGGTAATCCGTGAAACATCGCGCGCAGTGAGGGTCGCATTTTTAACACTCAGATTCTCTGCATTAAGAACCGCTGCATTCGTCGTCGTAGCCGTGAGCATGCCTGCCTCGCCAGTAATGGTCAATCTTGAAACATCAGCTTGATTATCAGTTATGGTTTCAGCTTTGAATCCATCTACTTCAGCTCGGCTCGCGTCGCTGAGTAAAAGGTGAGCCTGCACCGCTGTCCCTGTAAGCGTGAGACGAGAAGCGTCTTTGAGCGTACTTGTGACCACGCCACCCTGAACAGCTGCAGTAACTCGAGCCGCGTCGCTCAGGTTAAAACTTGCATCACCCTTAAATCCTTCGACGACCACGCGTCCGGCGTCTCCGACACTCATCGCTGTAAGTGCGGGCAATGTAATCTCTCCTTCGAGATCATCGTAGTCACAAAAAATACACGGACCGATTCTTTTTTGATCATTCTCTGAAACAAATAATTCTCCTTCTTTAACCGTAAAGACAAGGCGATCGAGCCTTTCGTCCCGTCCGGTAAAAGCGATTGCAAAAGTTGGTCCTTGTTTAACAGTGATCTTAGCCGAAGTTGTAATTTTCAGCTTGGTGAAACCGGTCTCTGAATAAGTACGGGTAACGTGTTTTTCAGCGCTTATTGCTTGGACCCGAGTATACGCAAACGGTACTAAATCACCCGCTGCCACCGCACCGCCAGAGAGACTAATCAGCCAAAGAGCAACCAAAACACCAATGCCTCGGGCAGTAAATACATTTTTACGCTGAACAAGGCTGCGACCAATTGAAATTATAAACAAGATTGGCAAAAAAATTACAAAGTACACTGAAACAATCCCAACATAATACAACGGTCTCGTAGCTAACTCAGTAATTGGTAAATCGGTAATTATGTATGGCGAGCGAATGCCAAACAAGAGCAGGCCGCCAGTAATAGTAATAACAACCAAGGCAAATAATGAACCGAGTAAAATAAAAACGCCTGTTATAATTCCTAAGATCGGTAAAAGTCCTTGAATAATTTTTGTAATGAGTTCGACGATACCGCGCAGAATCATCACTGGCACACTCGCAATTTTCCTAATAATTGAATCATTGCCGCGCAATCGAGCCACGGCTTCAACACCTTCTGTTTTAAGCACCGCCGCCTTTTCTTTTACAGCTTCCTGAATTTCACTTACGTTAATTGGACGCCCCCGCATTTCAAGCTGCTGCGCGCTAGTTTCGGCTCGCGGCGCAATAATCCAAAGTACTATATACACCAGTATTCCAAGGCCATTAACTAGAGCTAGAACTACAAAGGCGATCCGTACCCATAAGACATCAATTCCAAAATAAGCTGCTACACCAGAGGCGACACCTGCTACAATTGTGTCTGCTGGATTACGGTATAAACGCTTGGCTGCCGGCGCTTCCTTAGCAGGCATCGCTTGCGCTACATTTTCGTCATTTGTAATTTCGTCTACCCGACCCATAATGGCGATAACGCGTTCGGCTTCTGCCAAGGTAATTGCTTGCGTAGTACTGTTGGCTTTTTCAGCAAACTTATCGGCGAGCCCCGATTCAATATCCGCCAAAATTTCTTCAGCATTTGTTTCAGCGGCAAAATGTTTTTTCATCGAGCTTAAATAGCCGTCCAAAAGCTGGTAAGCATCTTCCTCCACCAAGAATATTTGTCCGCCAATCGTGATTGAGAATGTTTTTTTCATAAAGCTAGTGAAATTTTTTGAGCAAAGTATTGATTGAAGTATCGAGGTTTTGCCAGGTCGACATGAGCTGGGTTAGAAACTTTTTACCTTCTGGGGTGAGTGAATAATATTTACGCGGCGGACCGTTTTTACTTTCCGACCAGTCATAGCTGAGGAGTTCAGCATTCTTGAGGCGGTTGAGGAGTGGGTACAAAGTTCCTTCAACCACGATCAACTCGGCTGCCTTAAGTTCTTTCAAAATATCATTAGCATACGTTTGGCCTTCGGAGATAATAAGGAGAATGCAGAATTCCAGAATACCTTTACGCATTTGGGCTTTGGTATTATCGACATTAATTGTTACCAGGTTTTCCATAGAAAATTGTTAGATATTTTTAGTATAGCAGATATTACTATGTTATACAAGGTAGCTGGTTATCCACAGCAACGAAGGCAGTTTTTAGTCAATTTTTCCCAAACACCCTTGACAACAGGGCAATTTAGTGCTTGAATCAGACGTCGGCTTTTAAGCTGTCAAAAATTCTTTGAAACAAAAAAACGAACTGAAAGATGTCCTCTGCCTTGTTTGGTAGTCTTGGGATTATCCAGCTACCGCCTGTGATCTTCCAAAGGAGAATGCTCTTGAACCAGCTCACGAATCGTCGTTCCCTGTTCGCCACCACCCTCTTCCTCGCCGCCGCCTGCAGCGGCCCGCCCGGCCCCGCCGGCATGGACGGCCGCAACGGCCAGGACGGCGCCTCCGGCACCCAGGGTGCCATGGGCCTCCCGGGGCTGACCGGGTCCAAGGGCAACGACGGCAAGGACTACGTGTCCCCCATGCCGCGCCTGAAGATGGTCATCGGCACCGAGACCAACACCCTGGTGGGCAACGAGCTCCAGCTCTACCCCCTCTTCGAGGACGGCAGCACCAGCAGCACGCCCACCAAGTTCAACCTCGGCACCGGCGGCCTGGGCGCCAATTCGAACAGCCTCGTCATCAGCGCCCAGAAGGACGCGGCGGCGGCCACTTCCACGGACAACGTCCGCGTGTTCAGCGTCAACGCGGCGGGGGTCTTCACCCAGATCGCCAGCATCGAGGTGACGGACGGCGTGAGCGTCGCGTTCGGCGACACCAAGCACGAGCTCTACGTGGCCACCCAGAGCCAGCTCCTGTTCTACAAGTTCAACGCCGACACGAACAAGTACGAGATGACGAAGAGCATCGACCTGCCCACCATCAACTCGACCGGCAGCGTCGTCTACTCGAGCGTGAAGAAGAAGGTCGCGGTGATCCTGCACGGCAACGACACGGACATCGCGGGTCAGGTCCCGATCTACGCCCTCGACGACAACGGGATCATCACGACCACCGGCCTCGGCTACGCCAACCTCTCGAGCACCAAGTTCCCGCTCGGCACAACGGTGACCGAGGGCGGCGACTTCCTGATCACCATCGCGCACCAGGGCCCCACCGCCCGTATCGACTACGTCGACGCCAACGATGGCAGCCTTCTCGACACCACCGCGACACCCAGCGTCGCGGCGTGCTGGATCACGCGGCTCAGCACCGGCACCTACGTGACCGGGAACTCGCCGGCGCAGGACTACACCAGCTTCAAGGTGGTCAACGGCAAGATCCGCTTCGAGTACACCAAGGCCGGGTCGGTGAGCGATCTCGGCAACGTCTTCGACCTCGCGAGCGACGGCAACTACGTCGTGAGCGTGGTCAAGGGCACCGGCACCGCCTGGCTGACGGCGCACACGATCACGAGCGGCCTCCTCAGCCGCGACCCGATCACCAAGATCGACCTGAAGACCACGAACCCGAACGGCGCGCTCGCCCTCGGCCTGTAGCCAACCAACCGTTCGCTCACTCATACCCCGCTCATTTCCTCATCGCCCTTTTCTAGCGGCGACATCACCTCTTCGGGCCACTCCTTCTCGGCCCACACTCTGCTTGAAAAAATATTTTCACTCAGAGTGTGCCGAGAAAAAAGTGTCCTTAAAAACACCCTATCTTAAAGATGGGGTGTTTTTTTAGACTAGAAAAGGACCTCTCAATCTTGACAAAACCAAAGTGGCGTGGTTAAATGCTCAGTCTGCCTGGCTCACGTGAGCTGGCGACAATTTCTTTAAAAACTAAAAAGGAGAAGGTCCAACCAAGGAAGCGTTCATCGTGTTTCGAACTGTTCCCCCACGATCAAGGAGCGAATCAAGATGTTCAGAAGAGCCCTCCCCATCATCGCGCTGCTGACCCTCATGGGCTGCGGCACAGACACCACCCGCGTCATCGATCTGCGCAGCAACACCGGGCCCCAGGGCCCCGTCGGTCAGACAGGCGCCATGGGCAACACCGGCGCTCCGGGCACGCCCGGCCAGACCGGTGCGCAGGGTCCGAAGGGTGATCCCGGTGCTCCTGGCACCGGCGTGACTCCGCCCGAGTACAAGTCGGTTGCGATCGCCGCCACCACCACGAACGGCGCGTCCAACCTGCTGGTCTACTACACCATCAAGACCAACGGCATCACGTTCTCTGCCAGTGCGGCACAGACCCTGAACCTCGGCGGTGTCGGTGGGGCCGCTGGCACCTCGCACAGCCTCGTGGCGTGCGGATCCGACCGCTTCGTCGCGGTCAGTACCACCAGCGGCATCGCCACCGTCATCAAGAAGGACGTGATGAACAACCTGAGCGTCCTCCAGACCATCACCACCCGCAACGGGCCGGTGAGCGTCTCGTGTGACGAGGAAGGCACGCGGCTCTACGTGCTCACGCGCAACTTCGTCCAATACTTCGCCGGCACCATGGCCGGCAAGTTCACGGACACCGAGACCAGCCGCATCAGCGTCTCTCAGTCGAGCGGCGCGGACATCGTCTGGCTGAACAACGGTCTCATCGCCGTCTCGGAGCGTGGTGACGACAACGGTACGACTGGCGAGGGTGAGTGGGCCGTGCCCGGAACCGGACAGATCGAGCTGTTCAAGACCAACCTCATGACGGGCGTCTTCCTCAGCGAGGACATCAAGGGCAACGAGCGCATCAACGTCGAGCTGTTCGATCGCCAGACCCCGCTCGGCCTGTCGCGCACCTGGGACGGCAAGCTCTTCGCCACCATCGCCCATTCGTACGGCTTCCACGGATACGGCGCCCTCATCAACACGGTCGAGACCGCGCAGAACAAGGTCGGTGACGTCCTCCACTACTACTACAACTGGTTCCAGAAGGCGATGTGCTGGGCAGCCTCGCTCATGACCGGCGAGACCGTGTTCACGAACACGCTCAGCGAGTCGGTGAGCGTCGTCTGGACGAACGACGAGATCAACCTGGTCGATGACGTCGGCGCGGCCACGCCCCTCCTCACGACCCCCACCGACATCACGGCGAGCGGCTCCTACGTGGCGCTCATCGCGAGAAGCGGCGGCGGTGACATCCTGAACCTCTACACCATGACGGACAAGATGCTGACCCGACAGATCACCGTAAAGCTGCCGACCACGCAGACCGCTGTCGGCGCGGCGCTGCTGCTGACCAACTAGCTCCGCGCCCCACCCTCACCGCCCCGTTCTCTCTTTCGGGCCACTCCTTCATCGGCCCGCATTTCGGTTGAGAATAAAATAATTCTCGTTCGAAATGCGCCGGTGAAGAAGTTTAAAATTTAAAAATAAAAAAATTCCTGCGCAAACGTAGGAATTTTTTTATTGCTTTTTTTCAAACAAAGAGTACAGTAGATACTGAGAGAGAAAATATTTTTAAATTTTTTGACATGAAAATTCCACTTAAATATATTGGACTTGGTATTTTTTTAGTGCTTATCTGCGCCGGTATTGGTTTTGTTGCAACTGCTGAGGCACTACCCAAAAAAGTAGAACTCGCTGTCCCCTATGCCTCGCAAGCGCCCTATGGTAATTGGAAAGCACCGTGGAATGAAGCGTGCGAAGAAACAAGCACCGCAATGATTGAAGCATACTATCTACAAAAAGAGACGCTCACCACCGAAGAAACAAAAAAATTTGTTGAGCCGATCTTTGCCTGGGAAGAAGAACATTTTGGTCTAAAAGAAGACACTACTGCAGCACAAACTGCAGAATTTATTGCCGCTCACGCCTCGTTTGAGGCTGTCGTACAAAAAAATCCAAGCGTCAAAGAGATCAAACAAGAACTAGCCAACGGCAATCCGGTTATCGGTCTCGTCAATATGTACCAGCTTTATGGTGAAAAAAACGAGGGCGATTCATACCATGTTTTTGTAATTACCGGCTATAACGATGACAAACAAGTCTTCATTATCAATGACCCAGCCAGAGCTAAAAAAGAATATTCATATACCACGATGATGAAGGCGCTGCACGACTTTAATCCCAAAAGCAAAGAAGCAGATGGAACGCCGACGGTTTTATTTACAAAATCCTAATCAGCAATCAGACGAGCTTATCTTTACAAAAAGCTTTGTTTGCGTATAATTGATTCACGATTTCCCTCCCCAAAAAAGGAATCCTTGATGGAAAAACCAAAAGCAGCTCCCGACAGCGAACTCTCTTTGGCCGATACGGCCCCACGCTCACTCGCGAGCGATGACAGCATCCCGAGCGGCACCACACCTCCTCGGCGACTCACCCGAGATCAGCGCATGGCAGGCGTCTGGCCCGTGTACCAGGGTCCTGTCACCAGCCCGCGACCTCAGCGAGGACCCGTGACACACATTGTCGTCACAGTCCTCCTTCTGACTGCCTTTCTCCTCATCACCCTCATCAAGTACTACTAGCGCCTTCCGGGGAGGCGCGTTCATGCCCTCCACAACATTTAATTTCATGCCTTTGGAATTAGATTCTATAGGGCATGAACAAAGCAATCGCAAAAAATACTACCTCCCAGCTGGGAGGTAGTATTTTTTGCGGCTTTTCTACTTAAGCTCAAAAGTCGCAATGCTTTTATTTGCAACCGCTTCATACGAAGCATAAGCGTCTTCAGCAGCAGTAAAGGTAATCGTATAGGCAACATTTTTTTCGATCAATAAATATTGTTTCAGCCTGGCTTTAAAACCATTTTGTTCGATCGTATAAACATTTTCCCAAGCACTATGTCCACCCAATTTCGTTTCGGTCGAACTAATTTGGGTTAAATTCTGTACTTGATCTTTCAATGCAGCACCAGTCTCTTGCGCTAATTCACTGAGTGGAATTGAAGAAGCGTCGGCGGAAAGTGTTTGCGAGTTTACACCCAAATTTTCCTGAAAAACATCGTCAGTATTTTCTTGTCCGGATAAAAACGATACTCCAGCGGCATTTGCTTGAACCGTCCAGTCCTCTGGATAGGAAATACTAAATTTTTGGTTCGTGTTGGTGTAGGTTTTAAGATCGTTGGCGGCGACGGGTGTTTGGTCGGTTGCGGCTGATGGGGTCTTGGTTGCGGTGCCGCAGCCGGCGAGGAAGAGAGTGACGAATAAAAGGATTCCTAATTTTTTGAGCATATTATTTAGATAAACTGATTTACATGGCGTCAAAATATTCTACATCAATTTTCTCAAGCAAGGCTCTGATTTTAGGAAAATAGATTTTTCCATATTCCGAATCTTGGTGTCTCTGCCAAGCTACAACATCCAGATACCGTTCGGTTACGACGTACGCTCTGGCGTCTTTTCTTGATTTATACAGGTCGTAGTATACAGTGCCAATTTCTTCTTTTTTAATATGTTCAAGCGTGGCAAAAAATAGTTGTTCGAATTCTGTTTCTTTGCCCGGAAGCACCGTAATAATTTTGAGACCACCTGTGGGATTTGAGCTCGCATCTTTATTCATAAAACAAATTTTATTCGTTATTTTTTAGCACGCCGATAAAAAACCTATTATTTGAGCACTTCCCATTTGTTTAGATAGTAGCTCATATCGTTTTCGCGACGTCCTAAATACACCTTTGTATTCTTTTTACAAATAGTAATCCGATAAAGCTTGCCTTGACCGACAGTGTGAAGCGTTTTCTTCTGAGATTGCCCCAGTATTCTTTCAGTTGCTTCTATAAATAAAGCCGTACTTTTTAACTCAAATTTTTCTCTGTTCCACCTTAATCATTTGCGGAGAAGGAGGGATTCGAACCCTCGATGCTCTTTCGAGCATGCCGGTTTTCGA
>CAZECR010000033.1:0-11979 GCA_964510495.1 uncultured Gammaproteobacteria bacterium | reverse complement strand
ATCCAAACTACTAAATACTAACTACAAATTACATTCACCTGTGCCCCCGAAGGGAAATTTCACGCGTCGCTGCGGCTCCTTTCACAAACAGGGCTTCCGCCCTCTGGTGAACTCACCCCGGCCGAGGCGGGAACCTCCCGGTTCCCAAACCCTCCCCGTTCAATTCTGTGCCCCCGAAGGGAATTGAACCCCTATCTCACCCTTAGGACGGGTTTGTTCGATCCGTTGAACTACGGGGGCAACTACTTTTTTGGATGGCTTGTGGGCCTCATCGTATCGTACAACAAACTCTTTGGCAAGCAACTATATTATTTAAATAAAAAAATAAAAACCCCTTTGTGGGGGATTTTTATGCAGCGCTTTACTCTCAACATTAAAGGGATACTGTGGAGAGAAGAGCGGCGCCAGGGGGACTGGCGCGCGGAAAAGAAGGTGCGGCAGGAAGTGGGCGGTGGTCAGGGTGCGCGCTGGAGACGTTCGAGAACGATCTCGTCGCCGTTCTCAGACAGCAGCCGGAAATCCGTCGGACGGCTACCAACGAAGAGCGGGGCGACGAGCTCGCGAATGTTGAGCTGCGGCGGCCCCAAACGCGTCGGCGCCGGCTTATACCAGCCATCGTCGAGGATGTGGGTAGAATCACTGAGGTCCTCTTCGGGCTCGTCCTGGGCCGGATGCGACGAAGCCGCGATCACCACGCTTTCCGGATCTACTTCAGCGCCCAGGAGATCACCGAGCGAAGGCAGCGTATCGAACTCGATCATCTCGGTCTGCGGGGCAGTGGTGGGCGGGGGCGGAAGAGGATCAGCCTCGCCCTCATTGAGGGGGGTGGCGTCCACGCCCTTCAGCCCGACAGAGGAGATGACGTACTCGTACTCCCACGGGAAGTTCGGCAGCGGCGGCTGCTTGCACAGGTCGCCGTTGTGGATCATCCAGAAGCGCTCGTGCGCCAGGAAGACGTGGGCCGCCGGTACACGCTTGACCATGATGCCCTTGTTGAGGCGGCGCAACCAGACCCGGAACTTGTCGTCCTCGTCGATGGAGTAAATGGACTCGGGTAGCTCTGCAGGAAACTGAGACATGGAAACCCTCCAAGAAACGGTTGGCTAAAAGCTTTAAAACTACAACGCTTAGCCAACCGCTTCTTGTCGAATTTTTAAAAGAACTCAATAAAAAACCGGCCTTTCGTTCTGGCCGGACGCCGCAGCATAGCACATTTTAAGTGTTTTGTCAAGGGGGTTGCGGCAATATTTGGCTAAAATAAGGCCTTTTTTACTTATTTTGCTTGTCGCTGCAGGTAAAACAGGTTACAATGGAAGCTCTACATAATTATTATTTTATGGAAGGCGCTTCAATTTTTATCGGTATTCTCATACTATTGTTTTTAATTATCCTGGGTTTTATTTTTGTTTTGTACCGAAAGATTCAAGTTGGGCAACAACCCAAAGAAGGCGAACAAAACATCTACATCATGCTCCAAAACCAAATCCAGGATCTGGGCCGTTTGGTTGATCAAAAAATGAACGACACGAATCGCAGCATGAACGAATCACAAAAAAACATGCACCAAACTATCCAGACGCAGTTCGGTCAAAGTGTAAAAATTATTACCGAAGTTACTGAACGCCTTACCAAACTCGACGAAACCAACAAACAAGTGATGGGTTTTGCCGATCAGCTGCAACAGCTTGAAAATGTTTTACAAAATCCAAAACAGCGCGGAATCTTAGGCGAGTATTATTTAGAAAATGTTTTAAAAAACGTGCTGCCACCGGGCAGTTACCAAATGCAATACAAATTTGAAAATGGCGATATTGTGGACGCAGCCATTTTTGTGAAAGACAAAATTATCCCCGTTGATTCTAAGTTTAGTTTAGAAAATTACAATCGTGCCATCGAAGAAAAAGATCCCGAGCGCCGAGCGGAACTGGAGGCGCTGTTTAAAAACGATCTTAAAAAGCGTATTGACGAAACGAGTAAATACATTAAACCCAAGGAAAATACGATGGATTTCGCGTTTATGTTTATTCCAGCTGAGGGTATCTATTACGACTTATTAATCAATAAAGTGGGTGCACTCAAAGTAAATTCAGCTGCGCTCATCGAATATGCCTTCAAAGAAAAACGGGTCATCATCGTATCGCCAACATCGTTCCTGGCGTACCTTCAAACCGTCATGCAAGGTCTTCGTGCACTTAAAATTGAAGAGTCGGCTAAAGAAATTATGGGTCGTGTCGAAGAGCTCGGCCGCCACATTTTGGCCTATGATGATTATTTTAAAAAACTCGGCAACAACCTGGCTACAACCGTAAATTCGTACAATACGGCGTATAAAGAACTCAACAAGATCGATAAAGACGTCATGAAAATTACCGGTAGCGAGAAAAAAATCGAAACACTACTTATTGATAAGCCTGCTGCTGGCTTGGAGTAACCATTCTTTTAAAAAATTCCCTAATAGTTTTTAAAAAAACTATTAGGGAATTCGGCCGACCGGAGAAGCCGATCGGCGCTAGGGGGCTGGTGCGAAGCGGCAACACGTTACGCTACTCTCTCGGCCCTGGATTGAAAAAGATGTAGCCTGACAATCGCGCTCTTCGCCGGAATATCCTGGGGGAACCGGATAAAGCGGTTGCCCAAAGTGTGTTATTCCAATACCGCGACAGAGCTGCGCTTCAAGACGGAGCAAGTCGTCCACGGTGATCTTCGGCTCGCTTCTGCCAAAGAATAGTTCTGTGGCTCCTAGAGCGAAACCAATCAGCGCGCCTACTATCATCAGGTAGTACTTTTTTTTCATTATCTCAACTCCTCTGAGAGCAGTGCATAATAGTTCAAATGAGCCACTCTGTCAATTCAGATAAAGATTTGAGTTAATTCAGTTTATAAGTAATCCTTGACAAAATCTCGTAAAGCCCTACTATTACGGACTAGTTTTTCAAACCCCCGAAAGGAAGTTGCATGCGCATAATCGGATTGCTGCCGCTGCTGAGTCTTTGTGCCTGTCTGGGAGGCGAAGCTGGTTCCGGCATCACCACAGAAAGACCCCCTCTTCAGGAACACAGAACTTCCACCACCCGAAGAGCGGTTGCGCTACCGGCCCACGACTCGCTGAGCCAAATGTATGGATTTGATTCGCAACAGAGCTGCGAGAAAAACCAGAACAAGGTATGGTCGGCCTGCTGGAGGAGCTTCGGCCCGTATCGGCCCGGTAACTTCTGGAATGCAGCCTGGAACAGGTTCCGGGGCCTGCCGCTTGAGCCGCCCCGCACCAGCTCGCGTCCGGGCATGCTCGACCGGTGCCTAAACGACGGGCACCTCTTGGCCGAGGAGTACTGCCCTCGATAAGCCCCCCCCAAACCCCAAGACACAAGCGATCCCCAAGGAGGCGTACCCGGGAAGACGACACTTCCCGCCAAACACTCTTTTCTGCCAGGGGCGGAATAGGGTATTTGATTGGCACCTTAACTATCAACGGGCTAATGATGGCCAGTGCGCTTGACGTAAGCGTGTTTTTAAAGTATAATCGTTTCATTCGCTCTCAAATTTAGTCTCTTACTTATACTATGCCTAATAAGCAAAACGCCAAAAAAGCTTTGCGCCAAAGCCGCAAACACGCCGTCCTTAACAAAGTTCGCAAAGACGCCTTCAAAGATGCTGTCAAAAAAACACTTAAAAGCACAGGCGAGGACGCCAAAAAAATGGCTCGCACTGCCCAGCAGGCACTTGATAAAGCTGCTAAACGCGGAGTTATCAAAAAGAACACTGCTGCCCGCAAACTTTCTCGCCTCATGAAGAAAGTTAATGCAATGGCGAAAAAGTAATTTTTCTGCTAAAATAATCTCGGTACGCCTTAGGCTACCGAGATTTTTTATTATGGACTCCGCCGAAGAAATTTTTTTTGAAAAACTCGTTGCTCGAAAAATAACTTCTCGCGTCGTGGTTAAAGATTGGGCAGTTACACAAATCAATCATGTGCTCGGCGAGTTGCGCGTCGAACTTTTCAATCTAGCATTCGACCCAGAGCCTTTTCTTGATCCCAATTTTTCTCCTGACGCCATACCCAGAAGCGAAAGCGTTTCGTTCGCTGAAAATTTTGCCTTATCAAAAAAAGCGACCCGTAAAGAAGTCAGAGAGGCAAATCGTAAAATTTTGGGTATTTTTACAACACCTTTTTTTACTGAACTCAGCGGCAAGGCTGCCAAGACAGTGTTTGTCGAAAATAAAAACGGTTCCTTTGAAAACGTCGCTATACCAGAAGAGGAAAATAATTTTTTTGAACGAATTTTCCCTGCTGAAAAGTACCCGAATCTGTACCAAGACCTCGAAAAGGGGACGGTCAACATTCTCCAGGTGCTTTCAGAACGTTTTCCTGAAACAGTTGGCCGGGTTATTGAGCACGCTACATCCGAAGCATTGTTTGAAAGAATAAACGACCTGTTAAAAACTACGTTTGAAGATACCATTGCCAGCATTCGGCGCGGGAAACGCTTTTTAGAAAAAACTAAAGTAACTGCCTTGCGCGATATCAGCGAAGAAGAGCAGGCTGTAGAATTAAAAAACCAAGCCGAGCTACTTCTGAGCGCTCTTTCACGCGATCTTGAAACTACAATTTATCGCAAAACAGAAGAAATCGGTCGATCAGAAAAAGAATTTGAAAAATTTTTTGAGCGCACTATTAGCAACGGACATCGCGAGCATTTAGTGGAGAAACATTTTTTTGATCACGCTCCAGCTACGGGTGAGGCTCGTGCTTTCAGCTAGCTGCAACAAAGCGATCAACCAGCGTTCCTTGATCCGCATAACCCGTTTTCATTCCGAGATCTATCTGCACAAGTTCTCGATATTTCTCTTCAAGTTCAGCGAGTGAAAAGCGCCTGGCAACCCCGGCGCTTTTTTTAACTACAAAAGGAGCGAGACCAAGAAGCTTGGCGATCGTGTCTGGCGAAGGATTGTTTTCGCGTTCCTGGCAATCTTTAATTTCGAGTAAAATTTTAAATTGCCGCAGCAGCATGTTAAAGATAAAACCTTCTTCCTGGCCCTCGGCGCGCTGGGCCATAAGCAGCAAAAATGCTTTTTTGGTATTACCTTCGGCCACAGCATCAATGGCGTTAAAAATTGTTTCTGACCCCTTGTGATCCAAAAATAACTCAACGTCCGGTTGTTCCACTCGAACGCCGTTTTTATACGCAGATACTTGATTAATAAGCGAGTTCAAAAGCCACATCTCCCCACCAATATTTTGAGCCAAATAGGCAGCTCCTGCAGGTGAAATACTGCCGCCACGCTTTTTAAACTCCTGATCAATCCATCCTTGGAGCTTGATGCCCACGAGCAAAGGGAATTCCTGAACATACTTCTCTTTTTGCAAAAGCGCCTGCAGCTCTTTAGCTTCTTTTACCTTACTAAGGGGTTCTGCCTGCCAGAATAATACAGCCGTTGAATCTGGAATTTTTTGATTTTTGATACGTTCAATGATTTCGCCTAAAAGTGTTTTATCTGAACTCGAAAGAATATTAGCAATAAGCACCATCCGACGTTCAGCCAAAAAAGGAGTGGCGAGCAATCCTTCCAGGATTTTACCAAGCGATTCTTTGGCACCATCAAGCTCAGCCACATTGTAGCCGGCAGGGTCGCGCGCTTTTTTAAATTTTTCGATCTGTTCTGTAGCGTAGGCACGGCTGCGAAACGTGTCTTCGCCGTAGACGTAAATAATCATACAAAAAACTGAAGGAATGCTTAGCGCTCGGTACTATACCCTGGTTGAGAGAGAAAAACAACTTACCCTGTAATCGTGACAAACAGCGCGACCAGTGCTATACTTGGGCCAGTTTTTATAACCTTTTGTGTATGCAAACAACCTCTCTTGAAACGGATATTCTGATTCTCGGCGCAGGTATTGGCGGCTACGAAACCTTTCGCACGCTCGCCAAAGAATTAAAAAGGGCTGGTCTTGAACAAAAAATTACGATTGTTGATTACAATAACTACTACACTTTCACCCCCATGCTGCACGAGGTTGCATCGGGATCAATTGAGCCTACGCACTGTACGGTACCACTGCGCGAGCTTGTCTACCGAACACCACACCGTTTTTTAAAGGCACGGGTTAAAAAAATCCAACCAGCTGAAAAGTGCGTGACAACAGATGTGGGCACGATTCGATACACCAAGCTTGTCGTGGCGCTTGGCAGCGGAGTTAATTATTTTAACACTCCGGGTGCGGCTGAATTTAGCTATAGCGTCCGTACGCTTGACGCGGCTATTCGGCTTCGACACGAACTCATCGCCGCTTTTGAAAAAACCGGCGGAAGCATTGCTATTACGATCGTCGGGGGTGGATATACTGGTATTGAAACAGCTACCCAGCTACACCATCTCGTTACGCATGACCTTAAAAAATTATATCCAGGTCGAGAAACGACCATTACCATCGTTGAAGCCGGGCCAACTATTCTTGGCAACTTGCCGCTCGTTGTACAAACCAAAATTAAAGAACGTTTGGTTCGCCAGGGCATACCGTGTTTACTCGGACATGCCGTACAAACTGTCGGCAAAGATATGCTTACGTTCAAGGATGGCACAACACTACCGAGTACCTTTACGGTGTGGTGTGCCGGCGTCAAAAACCAGGCCGATCTGTACTTAGAAGCACCCTACCAAGAGGGAGGAAGAATTCCAACTAATGAATTTTTGCTCTCGCATACGGACGACTCGCTCTATGTAGCGGGTGACATGTCACGATTTTGTAACCCCGGTAGCACACAACCTGTCCCCCAACTTGGGGAAACTGCTCATAATCAAGGCTATTATGTCGGCCGGCATTTGGCGCTCGCTTTACAAGGCAAAACCATTAAACCCTATACATTCAAATCTCACGGCAGTCTTATTCCAGTCGGCGAGTGGTATGGGGTCGTCATCATTGGCAAATTCATCTTATTTGGCCGACTCGCCTGGTGGATGCGACGCACCGCATATCTGCTTTTTATTCCCGGCTTGTTGCGCAAACTAAAAATTGTCATTGACTGGACCTTGCATGCTTTGAGTTTTCGCTATATAATCGACATCGAAAGCAAAAAATAAACTTTTATTTCTAACTTATTGGTATGATGTGTTCACACACTTCAAAATGTTTTCCAGCACTTGCGCCACTCGGACTGCTCGCCTTGCGCGTTGCCGTAGCAGCAGTTTTCATATATACGGGATATAACAAGCTGTTTGTTAACACCGGCATGACCATGCAAATGTTTAGTGGCCTCGGCTTTCCCGCTCCATCGTTTTGGGTTTACTTGGTTGGTTTAGCTGAACTAATTGGCGGTCTCATGATACTTCTCGGTGTGTTTACCCGTATTGCAGCTGGCTGGCTCGCGGTCATCATGATTGTAGCTCTCCTTGCTGTCCATGCCAAAGGACCATATATGGGCGCTCTGCTGCCAATTATGCTGATTGGAGCAACACTCGCGCTTGCCGGTGTTGGAGCTGGACGATATCGCTTGGTACAGATGGAATGCCCCTGCCCTAAATGTCGCGCTGCTTGTAAAGACGGTTGTGCTGATGGAAAATGTGGCGACAAGATGGACACCGCAATGATGCGTGGCTGCTGCGGACCGGATGGTAAATGCAAATGCGGCGACAAGATGATGCAAAAAGATGAAGGAATGAAAAAATAAAACATGACTAAAAAACCGTCGGCATAACCGACGGTTTTTTATTTAACGGGATCGGGCACTAGTTTTTCTGTTCCGCCATTGCCCTTTGAATCATTGAATCTACTTCTGGCACCGCATTAACAGAAGTTATCTCAACATCAGGATGAAAATTTTTGTACACCCGAAAAATTTCATCAGCAAAACCCTGGCCAATAAATTCAACGCGATTGAAATCAAGGACAATGCGTTTAAATTCATCGAGCCCAGCTAAAAGTCGGCGAGCCTGAGAGCGCGACACGAAGCTATCCTCCATGGTGTAGAGTTCAACTTTAATTTCGGTTTTATCAAAACGCTGTTCGCTGTTGGTGAATTGATTAAACACATCCTGAATTTTCCGAGGGCTTCCCAGATTAATCAAAAAACCAACGAGTGTTCCGGTGCGGTGACGGTGTGGCTTAATAAAAAAATCTGGAATAGTATTATCAACCAACACTTCTGTTTTACCGCTCATAATCCAAAACTTGTCAGCCATTTTCGAAGTGAAGAAAATTCCTTGGCCCGAGTGCGTTGCTGGCATGGTGGTTTGTTTACCTTTGAAAATATCCTGGGCCGCTTCGATATCACTGGCCAGGTTTCGTTTGCGGCGCACATTCTGAAAAATACCAATACCGTGATCAATAATTTCAAACGAAAAAGATTCTTTGTTTGCCCGTACTTCAATTTCAATTCGCGAAGACTCCGAATGTTCAATGGCGTTATTAAGCATTTCCGTAAATCCGTGCTCAACAATTCGGGCCACGTCTTTAGCCAGATTGGCTGTGCGAAAAAATGGCGAATTCTTAAGTTCCGCAAAAAGAGTCGATTCGCTGAGGTCGGTGTTTTCAAGTCGACGACGCCACACAACTTGATTTGGAACCGCAGCCTGCTCAGCCTCGGCAAAGGGGATATAGCGAACCGTATTTGTTTGCCCGACTCGAGCAATTTTTTGCCCAGCAATAAGCCGATTTAACACAACAACTACCGACTGCTTCGATAATCCGGTTAAAGCACTCACGTCTTTGGCTTGAATAGAGCCTTTTTCAGTAATTTGAACTAAAATTTGATCTTCGAGGTTCATATGCTTATAGTGTACCAAAATTTAGTTAACTTGTCAAGTATTAAATTAACTTGTCAAGCTACTTGTCAAGTACGCAAACAAGAAATAACCGCTTAAATAAGCGGTTATTTTTCCATCTCACCCCAATTCTGACCAGTTTTGAGATCAACGCGTACCGGAACTTTGAGCTTAACGACGTTTTCCATGGTTTCTTTAAGCAATTCTCCAACCTCTTTTTCTAATCCTTTTTTGACTTCTACGACCAATTCATCATGCACCTGGAGGATCATTTTTACATCTTCTCCATACTGGGAGGCGTGGAGTTTGTGGTACACCTCGATCATACCCATTTTCATGAGGTCGGCAGCAGTACCTTGCACCGGATGGTTCACCGCCATACGTTCACCAGCGGCACGGAGTTGGTGATTTTTGCTGGCGAGTTCTGGGATATAGCGACGGCGACCAAAAAGTGTTTCGCAGTAGCCTTCCTTGGTTGCAAATTCGACCGTACGATCCAAATACTTTTTTACCCCACTAAATTGTTCAAAATATTTTTCAATAAATTCTTTAGCCTGCCAATACGGAATACCGGCGCGCCACGACAGGCCGTGCGTACCCATACCATATAAGACGCCGAAGTTAACTTCTTTCGCCGCGTAGCGCATTTCTTTGGTAACATTTTCCAAAGAAACATTATTAATGGCGGCAGCAGTGGCTTGGTGAATATCGAGCCCCTCGGAAAAAATCTCAATCATGCGCGTGTCTTCGGCAAGTGACGCCACAATACGTAGTTCAATCTGCGAGTAATCAGCGCTGAGCAAAATATTTCCTTTGTCAGCCACAAAGGCTGTCCGAACTTCGCGCCCCAGTTCGGTGCGCACCGGAATATTTTGCAAATTAGGATCAGTGCTCGACAGGCGTCCGGTTGCCGCGACGGTTTGATTATACGTAGTATGAATGCGGTGTGTGGTTGGATTTACCAAGGTCGGCAACACATCAATATAGGTATTTTGTAATTTACTGAGTTCGCGAAATTCCGAAATCTCATCGATGATCGGGTGGAGGCCGCGTAGTTTTTCGAGTTCCTCGGCCGATGTCGATAACCCGGTCTTACCTTTTTTAATTCCTTCGGTTGGGATATTCATTTTTTCAAACAACACTTCGCGCAACTGAATAGGGGAGGCAATATTAAATTCTTCCCCGCTGAGGTCGTAAATTTTCTTGGTGCAGGCAGCAAGCGCTTTCCCGGTTTTTTTGGAAAGTTCTACCAGGCGATCAGGATCTACCGCTACACCATTCAATTCCATTTCGGCCAAAACAATGCTGAGCGGCATTTCAATTTTTTCCATCAAACCGTAGTCGTCAACGGCTTTAAGGTCACGCATCAATTCTGGAACTGTTTCACTGAGCAAGAATAGTTCGTGAGCGAGTGTTTTGGTGTCTACGCCAAATAAACTTTCTTGACCACTACCAGCCAGGAGTTCTTTACCGAGAACCTTCAAGACCACACTCGCCGGATCGTGCGCGCGGCTGCCGGGATTCAGAATATACGAGGCAATCATTACGTCAAATAACTTATTTTTAACTTCGATATTGTGAACGGTAGCCACCTTTAACAACTGTTTAACATCGTGACCATTAAGTGTTAGGCCCGGATTCGCAAAAACTTCTTGAATATTTTTAAAAAGATTTTTTGGAACAAAATAACCGTGGTGGTCCACGACAAATAACGCGCCAGCAAATGTGCTCGCAAAAAAATCTGTACCGGTTGTTACGAGGCGAGCAGCAAAACTTCCTTTCGCGACAATATGTTCCAGCAACGTTTTTGCTTCCGCGGCCGTAGCTATTTCGGCATATTCGAGTATTTTAGTTTGCTTGGTGCGGGTTTGCGCACCGGCGTGCACAGACTTTTTTTCTTCGGCCACAGCTGGGTTACCCGCAAAGTCAGGGAGACGCTTGAGAAGTGAAATGAATTCAAATTTTTGGAAGAGCGCGATTATTTTTTCTTTATCAAACGGTTTGATGCGACAATCGGCTACAGTAAAATCAAGCTTCGGAACCGCAGAATCAATCGTGGCTAAATAAAAACTCATTTCGGCACTCGCTTGCCCTTCAGTTAATTTTTTAAGAACTCCGGGTTTGAAATCTGTATGGATAGACGAAGCGGGCTTAGATAATTCGTTATAAATTTCTGTAATGCCACCAACTTTTTGAATCAGTTCGGTAGCAGTTTTTTCACCAATTCCCGGAACGCCCGGAATATTATCCGATGTGTCGCCGCGCAGCGCCTTGTAATCCACAATCATCTCGGGACCAAAACCATAACGAGAACGAACTTCGGCAGGGTCATAAATAACAATATCGTTTAAACCTTTTCGGAGCGTGTACACTTTGACATGATCATTAACGAGCTGCAGCGTATCCATGTCTCCCGTCACCACATAGACCTCCGGCTTTTCCTGTGAGGCAACTGCTTCTTTCGCGAGCGTGCCAATGACATCGTCCGCCTCAAAACCTTTTTTCTCAAAAATAGGAATACCAAACACTTCCACAATCTGGTGGACAAGCGGAATTTGATCGTACAGATCCTGGTCGGCTTTGACGCGCGTGGCTTTATATTTTTCAAATTTTTCATGTCGGAAAGTGCCGCCAGAGACATCAAACGTTACCGCTAAATATTCCGGCTTAAGATCTTTCCAAACTTTGAGGAGCATCGACACGAAGCCGTACACTGCGTTTACCAAAACACCATCCTTGGTAGTGAGTGGCGGAATAGCGTGATACGCTCGGTGGACAATGGCGTTACCGTCGATGATGACAAATTTTGACATGCGAGCTATTTAAAGTACTCTCAATGTATACCACACTCTTCCCTTGAAAAGAAGTAGGGTTTATGGTATTCTACGCGCGTTATACGAATTTCGGCCTGGTAGCCAAGTAGTAAGGCAGGAGTCTGCAAAACTCTTATGCGCGGGTGCGATTCCCGCCCAGGCCTCGAGCGAAGTAATTTGTAATTAGGATTTAGTAGTTTGGATGGAAGTAAGGTTTTCCACAAATTTTTTCCAAACTACTAATTACACACACTAAATACAAGGCACAAATACTAAAAATTTGTGTTTTTTTATTTTACATACCCCAGCGGATTGACCCGGACACCACCAACAATAACTTCAAAATGAAGGTGAATACCCGTAATACCACGAACATTCCCCGTGTTACCCATAAGGGCGATGGTTTGAC
>CAZECR010000032.1:0-12687 GCA_964510495.1 uncultured Gammaproteobacteria bacterium | reverse complement strand
GTTAGAAGTCCTATTTTTTATAATAGTAGCAGTAATTATAAGTATTTTCAACATCGATAATATTTAACTTTTAAAAATATCATAAACTGTCATTAAAAACTTGACGCCTTTTTTAGGTGTGTTATTATCTATAATAAGCCAAAATTATGGATATTGAAATACTTAAAAAATTAGGATTTTCTGACAAGATAACCACCGTTTACCTAACATTACTTAGGCTCGGCCCTTCTTCAGTTCGTAAATTGGCGGAAACAAGCCAGATGAATCGCGGTAGTGTCTATGAGGGGCTAAAATGGCTCCAGGAACAAGGTTTAGTAGACTTCTACGAGAAAGATGCCAAACAGTACTTTGTAGCTGAAGATCCGGACAAACTAGCAGGCATGGTCCAAAACCAAATCGCTGATTTGAAAGAAACGGCTGTCAGGGTGTATGATTTCATTCCGGAGCTCAAATCCTTGCACGATAAGGGTTCGGAGCGTCCGGTGGCCCGTTACTATGCTCAATCTGAAATTCATACTATTTTAGAAGATGTTCTCGCTGTCTGCGAGGCGCGCGGAGAATCGTTATATCGAATTTATTCAACGGCGCCTATTCGTGAAGAACTCTATCGCGGATTTGAAACGTTTAGCGACGTGCGTGTGGCTAAAGGGATTGGGGTCAAAGCGATTGCGCTTGGCCTGGGCGGAGAACTCCGCGGGCTCGATGAACGCCGTTGGCTCAAGCGCGAAAGTGCAACCCCTACATATATTATTATCTACCCAGGTAAAGTCGCCTCCATTTCACTGAACACTCATGGCGAGCTGATTGGTGTCGTGATTGAAAACGAAGGTGTTTTTGAAACACAAAAAATTATTTTTGATGAACTTTGGGAAAAATTAGCTTAGTATGTTCGTTATCGATTTTGATGACACCCTTTTTAAAACTGAGAAATTCAAGCAGGCCCGAAAGGCTGCTCTTTTGGCGGTAGGGGTGAGCGAAGCGATTTATGATATAACCTATCAGGAAGCGCGCAACAGTGTTGACGGGCTCTTTACCTATTCTGATGAGCGTCACGCTGAAATGCTTGTTAAACGTCGCTTTGATAAACAAGTCGTTTTAGAAGCGCTTGCAGCAACAACTCAAGATTTAAAAAATTTTCTCGACGAAGAAGCTGAATCGTTTTTGAAAATCCTTAAAAAAATTAATGAGCCACTGGTATTGCTGAGTCTGGGAGACCCGTCGTTCCAAGAATTAAAAGTTAAGGCTTCTGGGGTCGCGGAATATTTTGAGAGACTTTTTATGGTTGACGCGTCTAAAGAGCAGGTAATGCGTGAACTCCTGAGCGCAGAACCATTGGCGAAGTTCTGGTTTATTAATGATAAAGTTACCGAAACTAAAAATATCGTGGAAACGTTTCCCTCGGTCAACGCGGTTTTAAAAGTTTCGCCAAGAATTCCTTTGGCAGAATATGAGGCAAGTTCGCTGCCATACTTTGCTTCTTTATTAGAAATTGCTGAATATGTCACTAAATAACCTTACTGCGTGGGGAGTTGTTGTTCTTGCAGCCGGCCAAGGCAAACGCCTCGGCTGCATTGATACGCCAAAAGTCATGTCTTTAATTGGAGGAAAGCCAATTGTTTCGTATACGGTTGCGACGCTTAAGGAGCTGGGCTTTAGTCCCGAACAAATTTGTCTCGTCGTTGGTTTTGCACATGAAAAGGTGCGGGAATTTTTTAACAATCAAGTGCGGTTTGTCTATCAGGCGGAGCAGCTCGGCACTGCTCACGCGGCATTTTTGGGGGTGCAGAACTTGGCTTCAGAAACAAATAGCGTGCTTATTATGGGTGGAGACGATAGTGCTTTTTATACGCCAGAAACACTTACCCATTTTATGGAAGCGCACGAAAAGGCGAAAGCAAAAATATCTGTTTTGACAACACGCGTTGTTGATCCAACACGTCTTGGCAGGATTATTCGTGACGAAAAAGGAAACTGCGTTGCTATTTTAGAAAAAGAACAAATAAGCCCTGAGCAAGTTTCGATTAACGAAGTTAATACGGGAACTTATTGTGTTGATCGCGTTTGGTATGAAGCCTTATTCCCTACCATGTCTAAGATTGAAGGGTTGGGGGAGTACGGGTTAAACCGTGCCTTTGAAATGGCAATTGAGCAAGGCGAGCCTGTTCAAGCTGTGGCAATGGATCGGCCGGAAGAATGGTTTGGAGTAAATACGCCAGAAGAATTAGCCGAGGCTGATCGAAGAAAAAATGCATAATACGTTTAAGTGGTGCTCCTGTTTCAATAATGATCAGCTGATTATTATTGAAATGGGGACAGCAGTATCGTTGTGCGTTTTATCACGAAAGGAGTACGCCATGCCTTTGTCTACCGGTCTTGATGCCAGTCCGTATGGGCGAGTTCTCGAGCAGATTGGTGAAGAGCCGAGCACTCCGCTCGACGTGTTCGCTCTCCCAGAGAGCGACCGGCCTACAAGCACTGCTCAGACGGCACCGGTCAGTGCTGTCGTCGCTGAGGCGGCCTAGCCGCCGCATCTCGGGGCAGCGAGGGGTTCGACGAACCCCTCGCTGCCTGTCAATTTTTTAAACTATTTATTTTTTATGTGCGGTATTGTCGGTTACGTTGGAAAAAAAGAAGTGTTGCCGATTTTAATTAATGGTCTTCGGCGTCTTGAATACCGCGGCTATGACAGTGCTGGTGTCGTTATTTTATCCGAAGGGAAATTGACTCGTTTGCGTTCAGTTGGCAAAATTGATGCTTTAGCTGAAAAAGCAAAAATTAATCCAATTAAAGGTACCGTTGGTGTAGCGCATACGCGCTGGGCAACACATGGGGGTGTGACTGAAGATAACGCGCATCCGCATAGCGACTGTACTGGTGACTTGGTCTTGGTGCATAACGGTATTATTGAAAATTATCGCGAGCTTAAGGAGCGGTTTTTAAAAGGACATACCTTTAAATCTGAAACAGACACAGAAGTCATTGCTCATTTAATTGAATTATTTTATCAAGGTGATTTGCGCCAAGCGGTTGAAAAAGCACTCCACGAAATTCGTGGCACGTATGGTCTCGTTGTCATGCATAGCAACGAACCGGGTAAACTGATCGCTGCTCGTCTCGGGAGCCCGATAGCAATTGGAGTGGGGGAAAATGAGTATTATATTGCATCCGACACATCGCCCATGCTCGCTCATACCCAACAAGTATTATTTTTGGAAGATGGTGAAATCGCGGAGATTACTGAGGATGGTGTGCAAATGTTTACGCTTGAAGATCAGCGTATTTATAAAAAACCAGAACATATTGATTGGGACGAAGCACAGGCTCAGAAAAATGGTTTTGATCATTTTATGCTTAAAGAAATTTTTGATCAGCCAACTGTTTTGCAAGACGCGTTGCGCGGACGTTTGGATCTTAAGATTGGTACTGCCCGTTTAGGCGGGCTCAATATGACCGACCAAGAAATTCGTTCGATTAATCGCATTGTGCTTATTGCCTGTGGCACTGCTTCGTATGCTGGTATGGTTGGTAAATACGCTTTTGAACGCCTGGCTGGAATTCCGGCCGAAGTAGAGGTGGCTAGCGAATTTCGTTACCGCGATACGATTCTCGACGAAAGAACGCTTGTCTTTGCGATTTCGCAGTCCGGCGAAACAGCGGACACGATTGCGGCGATTAAAGAAGCAAAGCGTAAAGGCGCTTTTGTGCGTGGTATTGTAAATGTGGTTGGCTCGACCATTGCGCGTGAAACTGATGGTGGAACGTATATTCATGCAGGACCTGAGCTTGCCGTTGCGTCGACCAAAGCCTATATGAACATGATCGCGGTACTCATGCTGTATGCAATCCAATTTGGACGGTTGCGCCGCCTCACCGTTGCGACAGGTGAGCGTTTAGTAAAATCTCTTTTAGAACTTCCAGAAAAAATGAAACAGGCGCTGCAGCTACAAGATCAAGTCAAAATGCTGGCCGCTAAATATCAAAACTATAGTGATTTTTTCTTTCTTGGTCGTGGTATTAATTATCCAGTAGCGCTCGAAGGTTCACTCAAGCTCAAAGAAATTTCGTATATCCATAGCGAAGCTTTTCCCGGAGGTGAAATGAAGCACGGTCCGATTGCGCTCCTCAGTCCTGATTTTCCTGTTTTTGCTATAATGACCAAAAATCAGCTCTATGATAAGATGAGGAGCAATATCGAAGAAGCTAAAGCACGCAAGGCTCCCATCATTATTTTAGCAACCGAGGGGGACACTGAGGCTGAGCGACTCGCGGACGATGCAATCTATGTTCCGGCGACCATGGAATTATTAGAGCCCCTTATCAATACGATTCCTTTGCAGCTCTTTGCCTATTATGCAGCCACCGGACTCGGACGTGACGTCGATCGGCCGCGCAATTTGGCTAAAAGCGTTACTGTTGAATAATCTTTTTTATGAAATACCAAGCAGTTATTTTTGACATGGATGGTGTACTTATAGACAGTGAGTTTCACTGGTTTGAAGCCGAAATGAATTTCTTGAAAAAGTATGGCATTACCATGACGCGTGAAATCATGACTAAAATGACGGGCAGAAGTTTGCGCGAAACAGTCGGTATGATTAAGGAGGAATATAAGCTTCTGCCAACTGTTGAAGAATTGATGGGCGAAAAAGCAGCAGCGAGCGAAGCGATCTATGAATATAAAGCGCAGGTCATGCCTGGTGTACATGAGCTTATCCAAACTATTTATACGCGTGAAGGACGACTCGCTATTGCTTCGGGCTCCATGCTTCACCGCATCGAAAAGATTGTTGAGCGATTTGAGTGGCAACAGTATTTTGAACATCTCGTATCAAGTGACCATGTTAATTATGTAGGGAAGCCAGACCCAGCAATTTATACGTATACTGCTAATAAATTAGGCCTAGACCCAAGTACCTGTGTGGTAATTGAAGATTCTGTTAATGGTCTTAGGGCTGCTAAAGGAGCGGGTATGACGTGTATTGCTGTTCCTGATCCCCGCTGGAGCCAGGGCGATTATTCAGCGGCCGATTTAATTGCCGAAGGACTGACCGACGCAAAAATTATTGATTTTCTAGAATTGAACTAATTGCACTGCTATGAAAAAAGTTGTTGTGATCGGTGGAGGAACAGGAACCACTTCGGTATTGTCCGGGCTTAAACGAAATAAAGACATCGAGCTCAGCGTCATTGTCAGTATGACCGATGATGGAGGGAGTAATGCGGTGATTCAAGATGAGTTTGGTTTATTGCCGCTTGGTGATTTACGCAAGTCCATTTTGGCGCTTGCTGAAGTTGGAAGAGAAGATACTGTTTTACAAAAATTATTTACCTATCGTTTTGATAAGGGAAATGGCTTGTCCGGGCATACGCTTGGAAGTCTCATTATGATTGCGCTCAGTGATATCGCTGGTTCGGAAGTGGGAGCAATTAGCGCGGTGAGTGAAATATTTCATGCGCGCGGACAGGTGATCCCGGTCACGCTTGAACATGCGTGCCTTGTCGCTGATTATGACTCAGGCAAAAAAGTGCAAGGTGAGCATCTTATTGACGAGCCTCCGCTGACTGAAAACACTGGTCGTATTATTCAGCTTTCAATTACTCCTCAGGTGCAAGCTTATGCTCCAGCCCTTCAGGCCATTGCGGAGGCTGATTATATTATTGCAGGCCCAGGGGATCTCTACACCACAACACTGGCTAATATTATTGTCGGAGGTATCGCAGAAGCAATTCAAAAAAGTAAGGCAAAATTTATTTTCATTAATAATCTCATGAGTAAGCGTGGTCAAACCAATGGATATAAAGCCTCTGACCTCGTTAACGAAACAGCTAAGTATGCCGGGCGAGTGCCTGATGTGGTAATTCAACACGCAGGTTCAATTTCCGCGGAAGCTGTAAAAAAATATCAGGAACGCGGCGAAGAGCAGATTGAAGATGATTTGATAGAAAGCGCAGGGTGTCGGGTGGTTCGAGCAGACATTGCTTTTAAAAAAGAAGTTGCACAAGATAAAGGCGACACGCTGGCGCGAAGCCTGATTCGTCATGATGGCGATAAATTAGCCCAAGTACTTAATAAAATTTTACAGCAAAAGGAGTAGTTTTTAACATTATGGAAATTAAAAAAGAAATTAAGCGTGACGCCTACGCAGTTAAAATTACCGCAGAAGAGGGAGGTAAAGTTTTGGGTCGAGCCTATTTGTATATTATTTTTAAAGATCTTGAAACTGAGCCCTATGGTTTTTTAACCGACCTTGTTGTTGAGGAAGAAGTGCGTGGCAAAGGAATAGGGAGTGAATTAGTAAAGACCGTTATTAAAGAAGCTCAGGAGCGTGGCTGTTACAAGTTAATTGGCACCAGTCGGTACAGTAGGCCAAAAGTCCACGCTTGGTATGAAGGGTTTGGATTCAAAGATTATGGTAAAGAATTTCGCATTGATTTTAAATAATGTATGAATCTCTACGAATTTGAAGGAAAACAACTGTTTGCCAAATACGGTATTGCGACCCCAAAGGGGGTCGTGGTTCGGCGCGGCGACGATGTGCAAAAAATGTATTTAAATTTGGGCGTGCATGATGTTGTTGTAAAGGCGCAAGTACTTTCTGGTAAACGCGGCAAAAATAATGGTATTAAATTTTGTTCCTCGGTTGAGGAGGTAACTAAAGCATGTGAAGAACTTTTTGCCATGCAAATTCGTGGACAATATGTTGCTGCGGTTTTAATTGAAGAAAAATTGAATATTGCAGAAGAACAGTATATTTCGATTACCTATGATACTAATCGTAAGCAACCTGTGCTGATCTATAGTGAAACAGGCGGTATGGACATTGAAGATGTTGCTCAAGATAAAATAAATAAAGTCGATTTAGATATTCGACGGGCAGAACTGGCGACAGAAGTGCCTTTTTCATCTGAATTGTGGAATTGTTTCCTTAATGAAGATGCTCGTACGGTTGAAATTAATCCACTTGTCAAAACAGTGGACGGACAATTTATCGCAGCAGACGCCAAAGTCGCGCTCGATGAAGATGCTTTTTATCGCCATAAAGATTGGGAAGCGTTAGAACCGCGCACGATGATGGGCCGCCCACCAACCGAGCGCGAAATTGCAGTTAAAAAAATTGATGAAGGTGAAGGGTATTATCGTGGTACGGCGGGTAAGTATATTGAATTAGACGGTAACGTGGCGATTTTGTTTTCAGGCGGAGGAGCGAGTATCACTAATATGGATGCGCTTATTAAAGCGGGTTGTACACCGGCTAACTACACTGAGTACTCCGGTAACCCGCCGCGCGAGAAAGTCTACCAGCTAGCCAAGATCGTCCTTTCCAAACCAGGTCTTAAGGGCCTTTGGATTGCTGGGGGTGTTGCAAACTTTACCAATATTGGTGAAACATTTCACGGTATTGTCGATGCGCTTGATGAACTTAAGCCCGCATATCCAATTGTTGTTCGTAGAGCTGGTCCGTTTGAACAAGAAGGTATGCAACTCATGAAGGAATGTGCTCTGCGCAACAATTTGAATATGCGATTATTTGGTAAAGAAACGAGTATGAGCGCGACTGCTCAGGTTTTGGCTGAGGCAATTCTTAAAATAGAGTAGTATGTTTGAAAAAATAAAAATGTATTTTGTGAATTCACCTAGGCGTATCGGATTAGTCTGGTTTTTGATTCATCTTGGTGTATTGCTGGTGGGGATATTTTGCATCTCGCAAGCGGATTTTACAGCGATTTTTTCACTTAATACTATCGGTTTGGCAGTCATAATGATTATATTTTTCCCTTTTGCCTTTCTGCTAAATTTTCCCGATCCGAATTTGCCCGAGTTTTTAAGATTAACACCATTTGCTCTTTCGTTCTTGTACTATATATTATTTATCGTTTTACTCCGAAAAGCAAAAAATACTCAATCACGATCCTTCAGAATTTTACTAGCAATTTTTACTATCCTCTTTGTTGTTAATACGGTGAGCAGTTTTTATTTTGTTTTTGATCAATTAGTAGAGATACCGGTATATAACGAGTAGCGTTTTGAAATCATTATAGAAATATGTCAATTTTACTTAATCCAAAAACTAAAGTATTGGTCCAAGGCATAACCGGCAAAGAAGGCCAGAAAGCTGCTAAAGCCATGCTTGAGTATTATACTAACGTTGTCTGTGGAGTGACGCCCAATAAGGGTGGTCAAGAAGTAGAGGGTAAACCCGTTTTTAATTCCGTAAAGGAAGCCAAAGAAGCGTGTGGTGAGATCTCGGTTTCTGCAATTTACGTTCCACCGTTTGCTGCAAAAGCAGCGATCCTCGAAGCGATCGATAGTGATATCCCCCTAATCAGTGTTATTGTGGAGCGAATTCCAATCAAAGATACCGCCTACTGTCTCGCTGCTGCAAAGGATAAAAATATTCGGATTATTGGTCCGAGTTCTCTTGGCTTTATTGTGCCTGGTGTCGGTCGCGTTGGAGTTGTGGGTGGACCGCTTGTCAACGAAATTTTTCAGCCTGGGAGTATCGGGGTTATTTCACGCTCTGGCGGTATGACAAACGAAGTATCGTGGCAGATTCGTAAAGCGGGACTTGGTCAGAGCGCAGCAGTGCACGTTGGGGGAGACCTGTTGATGGGAGCAACCTACGCTGATCTTTTAGAACTGTTTGAAAAAGACGAGGCGACCAAAGCGGTGGTATTGTTTGGTGAACATGGGGGCAGTTATGAATTTGAAATTGTTGACCTCATTAAACGCAAAGGCTTTACCAAGCCGCTCGCCATTTATATTGGCGGTAAGTTTGCGAGCATTTTGCCGGAAGGTATGAATATTGGCCATGCGGGTGCGATTGTTGGTCGTGGGCAGAGTGCGGCAGAAAAAGAAAAGGCCTTGGCGGCTGTTGGAGTTATGATCGCCGAGCGGTATGAAGATTTAGTTGATTTAGTTAAACCTCACGCTTAATATAAAAATATGCAATGGAAAACTGCCCTTACCAAAGTAACGCAAAATGGCGAAATAATGCGCGGTTATAACTTGAGCGATTTAATGAGGCAAAAAAGTTTTGTTGAAACAATTTTTTTATTGATTCGCGGAAAATTGCCCACAGTACAAGAAACTACAATGATGAACGCACTTTTTACAGCAGCTATTGATCATGGTGTGGGTGTTGCTTCAACCATGGCGGCACGGCTCTCTGCTTCGGCAGGGAACAGTCTGCACACTTCACTCGCGGCCGGTGTGTTGTCGCTTGGCGAACGCCACGGACTTGCGATAGAAGGGGCGGCTCGGTTTTTTCAGGAAAACAGTAACACAGAGGTAGTCGCCGAACTGTTGCTAAAAATGAAAGCGGATAAAAAGCGCGTACCTGGTTTTGGTCATCGTTTACTTACGCACGATGAACGAGCAGAGCTTCTTTTTAAAATAGCAAAGGAAAACGGTTTCTATGGCAAACATTGTGCGTTTGCCGAAAATGTAGGTGAAGAGCTAAATAAATCTTCTTCAAAAAAATTACCCATGAATATTGATGGAGCGATGGGCGCTATTATTTCCGACATGGGTTTTGATTGGCGCGTCGCACAGGGTATATTTATTATTGCTCGAGTGCCAGGACTTGTCGCACATATTTATGAAGAAATGACGAGCGGTGAAGGGCTGCGTCGTTTGGAAGAAAGAGAAGAAGAATATATTGGTGAAACTGAAAAAAATATTGACTAGTGTATGATCAAAGTTATTGCTGTTGATTTAGGTGGAGTTTTATTTGCTGACGGCAGCACGACTTTTGATACGCTCGAGAAAAAATATGGCTATGATCCGGAAATTATTAAATCACTTATTACCGGTAAAGCATCCTTAAAGCACGAGTATCTGTGCGGGCACATAACGGATCAACAATTTTGGAATTCGGTTCAGGTAAAATTGCCCGACGGTTATGATGCTCAAAAAATTCGACAAGAGTATTATGACAGCTATGTGCTTGATGATGACGTGCTCCGACTGCTCACGGACTTACGTGCACGGTATACCATTGTAGCTTTTTCAGGTAATCTACCAGGTAGAATTAAATGGCTCGAGAATAAATATCAATTTCGGCAATTATTTCATAAAGAAGTGTATTCATTTGATTATGGGTGTACTAAACCGGATAAAGAATTTATTGATTGCCTCGTGCTCGAAACAGGTGTTCAGCCAACGGAAATAGTATATATCGATGATCGGGCAGACTTGGCTGCCCCGGCCGCAGAGCAGGGAATTAATGTAGTTATTTATGAGCGCGGAAAAATAGAATCGCTCGCAGCCCAATTTGCAGAATTAGGAATTATATAACATATGTCAGATTATTCTATTGCTATTGTACAACCTACCAACGGCTATGAACTCCTCGACAGCGGAGAGGGTGAGAAAATGGAGCGCTACGGCGAGTATGTGGTAGCACGCCCAGATCCGCAAGCGCTGTGGCCAAAGGCGCTGCCCGAGAGTGAATGGGCCAAAGCACACGCCGTGTTTAGTCGTGATAGTAAAAATACCGGCTGGGAATTAAAAAAATCTTTACCTGAAAAATGGCAAATTGATTTTGGTGACCTCAAGTTTTGGATTAAGCCGACGTCATTTAAACATACTGGTTTATTTCCGGAGCAGCAAAGCAATTGGGCTTGGATTCAAAAACAAATAGAGGGTCGTAAAAATAAAGCACCTAGTGAACCTGTTAGAGTTTTGAATTTGTTCGGGTATACTGGCGGCGCATCTCTTGCCGCAGCGCAGGCAGGAGCCGAGGTTGTGCATGTGGACGGATCAAAGTCCGCAATCGCCTGGGCACGCGAGAACGCAGAAATCTCGGGCTTAAAGGATAAGCCGATTCGCTGGCTCCTTGATGACGCTGCTGCTTTTGTACGACGTGAAATTAAGCGTGGTAATAACTATGAAGGCCTTATAATGGACCCACCTGCGTTTGGCCATGGACCCAAAGGTGAGATGTGGAAGATTGAAGAAAGTTTTTTACCGTTTCTCGAAATGTGCCGCCAAATTCTTTCCAATCAGCCTTTATTTTTCTTGTTAAATGGGTATGCTTCAGGGTATTCGGCGCTTGCTTATAAAAATAATCTGGATGAACTTGTTAAAAAATATAACGGTAGCATCGAAGTAGGTGAATTGACGATTGAAGAAAAAATAAATAAACGCTTACTACCATGTGGTATTTTCGCTCGGTGGCAAGCTTAATTTTTACATCATGAGTGATACCTTTTTGTACATACTTTTAGTAGTAGGGTTCGTAGCACTTTGGGCCGGGATATGGTTAAGCGTTTCATTTCTAGCTGGCCGAGTAAGTGGATGGCAAAAATTAGCCACCATCTATCCCGATACTGCCTCTCAGCAACAAGGCGAAAAGAAGCGGTGGCTCTATATACGGTTTGGAAAAACACGTTACAATGGTGCAGTGGTTTTTGAAGCTTTGCCGATCGGACTTCGTATTAGTTCTATATGGTTATTCCGCTTCGGACAACCGTCAATGATAATTCCGTGGAATGAGATTGGTGAACCAGAAAAATTAAATGTTGGTACCTGGGATTATATCTATACCAATCAGTTTACAATTCAAAAAGCTGAGTACCCAATTATCTGTACTTTGGAAACAGCTGAGTGGGTTATGAATAAAAAGAAAGAATTTTTTGTTTAACGCATTAGTGTATGGATTTAAGGGTGCTCTACGAAGATAACCACCTTATTGCTGTCTATAAACCAGCAGGAGTTTTGGTGCAAGCGGACGATACACAGGATAGTACGCTCATGGACGAGGTAAAATATTATCTGAAGCAAAAATATCACAAGACTGGCAAAGTATTTTTGGGTCTTTTGCATCGGCTCGATCGACCCGTATCAGGTGTCATTTTATTTGCCAAAACAAGCAAGGGTGGCAGCAGGTTGTCGGAACAGTTCCGGCAGCATGCAGTTAAAAAAGTATATAATGCAATAGTTCTAGGCGAGCCAAAAAATAAACGAGGGGTACTTGTTAATTATCTAGTGAAAGATGAAAATAAAAATAGAACCACAGTATACGATAGAGAAGTGCCGGGTAGCCAGTATGCCGAACTGTCGTATACAACATTAAAATCAAACAAAAAATATTCCTTACTCGAAATTACCCTCAAAACCGGACGTTCGCACCAAATCCGCTCCCAACTCTCGCATATGGGTAATCCGATTGTTGGAGACCTTAAGTACGGTGCTCCAGAACCACTACCTGATAAATCACTAGCCTTATCGGCGGTTTCTCTAACTTTTGAACAGGCTACAGGAGAAGAAAGTGTCACTGTTGCGGCTGATCGGCCAGCGGAGTGGAATATATTTATTGAATAATACTGCCGCTATGAACGCTCTTAAATTTCACGAACAACTTAAAGGTAAAATTGAAATCAAATCACGTGTACCGATTAACTCTCTGGAAGACTTAAGCCTGGCGTATACCCCAGGCGTCGCTGAAGCATGTAACGCGATCGTAGAGAACCCGTCATGCGTCTACGACCTCACCCGCAAAAACAACATGGTTGCCGTTATTACCGACGGGAGCGCTGTTTTGGGTCTTGGCAATATTGGCCCGGAAGCGAGCTTGCCGGTGATGGAAGGGAAGTGTTTGCTCTACAAAGAATTTGCTGATGTTGATGCTTTTCCGATCGCGCTCAAAACCCAAGACGTGGAAGAAATTATTAAAACAGTACAGC
>CAZECR010000031.1:0-12907 GCA_964510495.1 uncultured Gammaproteobacteria bacterium | reverse complement strand
AAAAAATAGCTTCTATCTCAAGAATACCACTTTTCAACTATTTAGTCATTAGAAATGAAAAATACTATACTCCTCATACATCTTTACAATGCCTAAAATAATGGATAGTATGTACTTATATGCAAGAAATATTTGTAGAAAATAAAAAGCAATTGTGGACGTGGCTCACAAAAAACCACACTCAGACAGAAAGTGTTTGGCTTATGCACTATAAATTTTCGAGCGGAAAAACCGATCTCACGCGCGATATTTTGGTAGATTACCTGCTGTGCTTTGGATGGATTGATTCTCTTCCCAATAAGGTAGATGAATATAGGACAAAAATACGCATTTCGCCCCGGAAACCAACGAGTGCCTGGAGTCAGATAAATAAAGACAAAGTTACAAAGCTTCTACAAGCAAAAATGATGCAAAAGTCGGGACTACAAGCGGTTGCGATAGCAAAAGAGAAAGGTACGTGGGACAAGGCCTATTTACCGCAAAGTAAAATGACAGTGCCAGACGATTTCTTGAAACTGATTAAGAAGAAAGAACACAAAGATGCGTATGAATTTTTTAAAACATTTGATACAACCAATCGGTACGCAGTTGGCTACAGATTGGCTGTTATTGTAGACCCCCAGAAACGAGAACAAAAAATGAAAAACTTTTTAGAGCAATTCAAAAGAAAAAAATACTTTCACCCCAATAAGAAATAAATAAAAAATACACGGCTAGCCGTGTATTTTTTATTGTAACTTTAGGCAGTTGAGTCGTACTACCGACTGAGGCAAGTGGATTTTATGAGCTTATTTTACCTCTGCTTCCTCATTAAGCGCAGGAGTTGCCAAATAATGTTCCGAAAGATTGCGATACGATCGCGAAGTAAACGCCAGAAGGGTGACGACAAGTCCAAAAAAGCCGGTAACGGTAAATACAAGCGCAATGCCGCGCGCCGGCCCGACCCCAAACCAACCGCCGATAAAATCAACCCCGCGACCGGTAGTCATAAACGGTATAAAGATAAACTGAGTCAGTGGGCCAATAAGAAAAGCGGTCAGTGGCGAAGCGGCCTGTTCAATACTTTGGGCAAAACCGAATACTCGGCCTTGGCGTTCAAGTGGCACCACTTTCTGAAGCGTCGTGTGCTCCGCCGCCTCGGCATATGGCCCGATCAACATCCAAATAAACATCCCGATTACCAAAAGTATGATCGAGGATTGAATCGTGAAGAAACAACAAACCGTCCAGGAAATCATATTTACGAAGAGCAGTGTGCGCAAAGGATTTTTGCCCAGTCCGGTTTTTGAAATCAAAATACCGCTCAGAATAAAGGCCGTGCTTAAAAACCCAAACATCAGTCCCCAGGTTTGTACCGAAACAAAAGATAATCCATATGCGTCCATGAGTGCCATGAAGACGCCGCCTAAAAAATTATTAAACGTAGCAAACAGAATAAGGGCGATCAAACCCTGAATTCCACGTACCATATGGATCGTTCCTTTCAGATCAATTCGTTTTGGTTTTGTAGGGTCAATACCAGGCGCCACCTGATCGGCCGGAATAGACAAAAAATGTAAGTGCACAAATGCAAGCACAGTTAGTATAAGCCCAAAGATAAGCGCGTAATACATTCCGCCCCAAGCCACCAAAAATCCACTGATAACTGAGGTGGTCATGAATCCGATACCTGTAGTCATACCGACCAGCCCATTAGCCTTATCGCGTCGGTCTTCGGGGATAAGGATAGTTACCAAAACAGGCAATGCCAACGTACGCAGGTTACCAACAATGACACCAGTGAGAACGCAGACCACAAAAATCCAGAGTTCCGCTCCAGCAATGTTGGCGAGCCGCTCTACACCTACCACCTGATGCCAGGCGAGCGCAACACCATAGAACGCAAAAGAAATCGCGCTCGAAGAGAGCATGACGCTTTTTTTACGATGATGGTCAACCAGGCTTCCAAACCATATCCCGGAAAGCGCGGTCGTTACCAAATACACACCAGCGATCATGCCTGTTGCAAATACGGAGTGAGTTTTAAGGTACACCCAAAAAGTCAGGGCAAACCAAATAGTAAAATTAGTCACCGAAGCAGCTAAAGTATTACCAAGCAACTGATAAAATACGCTCATAAAGATTTAAATAAATTTTCTTTTGTATCTACGATTCATGTAATTATAAAACCCGAATCCGTATAGGTAACTCGGGTCTTCCGATACTAAGTATTCAGTGCGGAGAGTGAGGGATTCGAACCCTCGATACCTTTCGGTATACACGCTTTCCAAGCGTGCGCACTAGACCAACTATGCGAACTCTCCAATTTATTTTGGTTGCCTTACTGTACTCTTCCCGAGCACCAAAGTCAAGGCAATAACAACTGTGAGCATCCCCCACTGCGCTGGCGTAAAGTACCAATACTTCACATCGGCAATACGCAAAAAATCAAAAAAGAAACGGACCGTAGCGTAAGTAATAATTGAATAAAGCGCCACGAGTCCTGATCCTTTTTTAACCAGTTTTTTAAAGAGTAGTGAAAAAACAATAAAGATACCAAAGGCCAGAAGCGAATCATAGAGCCCCAAGTCGTGCCGCGCTCCGGCGGGGTAGCGTACGGCCAAAACAAAACTGCTAAGCGTCCCCGGGTGATCATGAATCAAGAAGCAGCCAATGCGCCCAATTCCCCAGCCCAGCCACAACCCGAGTATACCAATATCAAAATACGGTACAAACGTGCCCCAGGTAATTTTTCTTTTTTTACAAAAAATAATCGCCGCTACTGCCGCTCCGACGAAACCACCCAAAGACGATGACCCACCATGCCAAAAGGCAATCATCTCCGCGGGGTTAGCCAAATAATAGGCCGGTTCGTATAAAAAGATGTGAAACAATCGCGCCATCAGAACACCACCAATAATGGCATACAGGCCCAAATCAAGCACGAGGCTTCCGTCGAGTCCCCGCTTTTTCGCTTGTGTATAAAAATACCAAAGCCCCGTCAGCATGCCGAGCGCAACCAACAAGCCCCATACCTGAATAGTAATGGGGCCCACATGTAGCTCTGTATACTGAAAAAACGGAATCATAGCCTTAACTGCCAATAGATCTTAAGACTTCTTCAGGACTGTTAATGACTTTGATAAAATCTTCATCCATTTCGCTAATGGTTCCATAGACATTATACAGCGAGTGAATGAAGTCCATGAGTGGCTGCCAATATTCTTTGCCGTACAGCAAAGTTGAGATCGGTTCGATTTTTTTGGTTTCCTGGAGCGTTAATAATTCAAACAATTGATGCAGCGTACCAAAACCGCCAGGGAAGAAAATAAATTCTTCCGATGGCGAAGTGATTATGAGTTTGCGAATGAAAGGAAAATAAAAACTTTTTGATTTTGTTACGTAGCTATTGATTCTATCTTTGCCATTAATTTGCATACCAACACCAACGCTTTCCCCTCCGGCTTCGTACGCCCCTTTGTTGGCCGCCTCCATAATACCCGGGCCGCCGCCTGTAATAACACTAAATCCATTTTCAGCTAATTTTTTGCCAACAGTGTAGGCCGCTTCGTAATATGTAGATCCGGGTGCAATACTCTTGGTTCCGAAAATAGTTACGTCGCGATCAATCTGTGTCAAAAATTCAAATCCATCGACAAGTTCCGCCATCATGCGAAACACTCGCCAACCTGTACCGTCATTATAAAAAGGCCCGCCTTCTTCATGTACCGCGCCAACGTTCGGTCTGTCTCCAGCATTTTTAATAAGATCAAAAGCTTCTTCGGCAGTATCCACTAAAAAAAGAAAATCAATATCCGCTATTTCAGCTGAATGAATTGATTGCGCCGCTTGATTACGTAAAAATTTTACCAAAGGCTGCCAAAATTCTCGTCCCACAAGTACAATCGGCGAGCGCACCATGTACCCTTGCTCCATATAGTCCATGACTTCAAACAATTCATCCATCGTTCCAAAGCCGCCCGGAAAATAGACAAACGCATTCGCTGGCGAGGTGAGCATTACTTTGCGCGTAAAAAAATATTCAAACGCGATCGCTTTTTTGACATACGGGTTAATACGCTGTTCAAACGGGAGTTCGATATTTAAACCAACACTTTCCCCGCCTGCCTCAAAAGCACCGCGGTTGGCCGCCTCCATAATACCCGGGCCGCCACCCGTAATAACCGTAAAACCGGCTTTTGCGAGTAATTTGCCCAAGTGCTCGGCAATTTTATAATATTTGTTATTCGAATTAAGCCGCGCAGAACCCAAAATGGTTACTTCGCGCTCGAGCTTACTCAAAAACTGATACCCTTCTACAAACTCAGCAATGATTTTAAAAATCCGCCAGCTATCACGGTAGTTAACCGCCTTACCGGCAGTATGCGTCGGATTAATCGGTGTAATTTCATGAGCAGGGATAGGAGCGGCGGGAGTACGAGCCATACAAAAATATTAAATAGATTTTTCTAAAGCTGCGCCAACTGCAAACACTTTTGTTTCCTGTAGACGTGGCGCGAGCAGTTGAATGCCAATTGGTAAACCAGTCTTGGTGGTGGCAGCCGGTACTGAAAGAGCCGGGATACCCGCGATAGCGCCCGGGCTCACCATAATATCTGCCAAATAGAGCGCAAGCGGGTCGGCGGCTTTTTCACCAACACCAAATGCCGGAAATGGTGATGTAGGCGTCAAAAGAATATCAACCTCTTTAAAAACTTTTTCAAAGTCCTGAATGATCAACGTGCGAACGGCCTGTGCTTTTTTGTAATAGGCGTCATAGTAGCCTGCTGAAAGCGCATATGTGCCAATTAAAATACGACGCTTCACTTCTTCGGGGAACCCTTCGGAACGTGAAACAGCATAGGTGTCGTAGAGTGTTGACTCAGGTGCGCGCATGCCGTAGCGAATACCGTCAAGTCGAGCCAAATTCGAGCTATCTTCGCTTGGTACCAAAATATAATAGACGGCAATGGCGTACTTGGTGTATGGCAAACTAACGTCGACAATCGTAGCACCCTGCTCTTTGAGCCAAGCGATCTTTTTTTCAACAGCCGCTTTTACTTCAGGATCAATCCCAGTTACTTCAAAATATTCCTTCGGTAATCCGATGCGTACTTTTTTAAAATCAATTGCTAATTCTTGAGAATATTTTGGTACAGCGTCCGGCACCGTGGTGGCATCCTTACTATCAATCCCCGCAATCGCTTCCATAATAATTGCCGCATCTTCAACCGTTTTGGTAATCGGCCCGACGGTATCGAGCGACGATGCCATGGGCATAATGCCATAGCGCGAATTGCGTCCGTAGCTCGGGCGAAGACCAACAACACCGCAAAAACTGGCGGGTTGGCGAATCGAACCACCCGTATCTTCGGCAATACTATAAATACACATGTGGTCAGCAACTGCCGCAGCACTACCACCTGACGATCCACCCGCAACTTTCGTAAGGTCATGCGGATTTTTTACCGCGCCATACATGCTATTTTCGTTGCTCGCGCCATGACCGAATGTATCACAATTATTTTTTCCTAAAAGCACACCGCCCGCATCCCGAATTTTTTTAATTACCGTTGCATCGTACGGTGGAATATAGTTATCCAAAATTTTACCAGCGCCCGTTGAGCGAACACCTGCGGTACAAATAGCATCTTTTACAGCAAACGGAATACCAGTAAGCGCCCCGCCTTCTCCCCGCGCAATCATCTCGTCCGCGCGCTTGGCAGCCTCAAGTGCCTCAGTTTCGCAAACGGTAATAAAAGCATTAATTTCCGCGTTGCGCAAAGCAATACGATCAAGACACGCCTTGGTCAAGGCTACTGACGTAAATTTTTTATTTTTCAGCCCCTCCCGAGCTTCAACCAGGCTAAGTTCATTGAGATTCATAAAATATGCTTATTCAAAAACAGCCGGCACAACCAAAGAATTTTTTTCTACTTGAGGAAATTGTTCGATCAATTTTTTTCCTACTTCGGACGCTGCGGTAACATCATCCCTGAGCACATCAGCGAGCCCGGTTACTTGAAACGTCGGTTCAACCGCCGAAGTATCAACTTCATTTAAAATGGTCATATACTCTAAAACTGCCGAAATTGTTTCGGCATGCCTCAGCGTTTCTTCAGGGGTAAGCTTGAGGCGGGCGAGGGTGGCTACTTTGGTGATTTCGTCAGGTGTAAGGCTCATAGACCGCTAGTATACTAAAAACATGGTAACAGCGCAAATGTACTTAAGTCCTAAAAATAAGGTTTTTAGTCCAAAAATACCATTGACAAAATAGCAAAAATGTGCTATGCTGATTTATGGTTTGTTGCTTCTTTTAGGCTTATTTTAGCTAAACCTAAAAGAAGCAACGGACCTTCAAAAGGAGGAAGACCATGCGACATGCTCTTTTCACAGCCCTTTCCTGCGCCGCCATCGGCTGCGCATCCGGGGGAGATCTCACCCCGCTGCCGCAGACCAGCCTGACCAGCCCGGTCGCCCCCCGTCCGCCGGGGTACTACCTGTACAACAACTTTACCGGGCAGTACGAGTCGCTCGGGAACGCCTGCCCGCCGGGACAGTCCCAGGTCGCGATGGATCGCACCGGTAGGGCGATCGAGTGCTTCGTTCCTCACCGCAAGATGCTGGGAGCCGATGCTCCCTCAACCACCCTGTGCACCCCCAGCCAGGTTGCCATCTGCAGCCTCGGCAACTGCACCTGCGCGGCCAGCTGCCCCATCGGCGAGATGCCGAGCCCGTCCACCAGGCAGTGCATGCCACGGCCGGCCGTCTTCAACCCATAACCCCCCTCCTGCCCTCCGGTCATCTGACCGGGGGCTTTCGTTTTTAAAACAAGAATGCTATACTTTTTTTGAATTACATTCTATGGAAAAAATTTCTCACTCCAGCGAAGAGACTGGAAATATTGGTCAGGAAATTGCCGCCACACTTACCAGCGGCGCGATTTATTGTTTACAAGGCGAACTTGGCGCCGGCAAAACTACTCTGGTTAAAGGCATCGCCAAAGGACTCGGCATCACCGACGAGATAACGAGCCCCACGTTTACCTTAATGAATATGTACGAAATAAAAAACACAGTATCGACTATTAAAAACTTGGTACATATCGACACCTACCGGTTAAAAAATGAACAAGAACTTCTTGATATCGGCGTGGAAGATTATCTTGGTCAACAGGGAATTGTCACCATCATCGAGTGGCCTGAAAAAATTTCTGAACTTTTAAAAAACAAAAAAGTTACTACGATAACCCTGGAACACGTAACTGATGATCAAAGAAAAATAACTATAGAATAAAAAATAATCCCGCTTAAATGGGATTATTTTTTTAAGTACTTACGTCCTTTCAACTCTTTTGGAAAATACTCCTGTTCCACGGGATCTTCAAAATTGGGATTATACTTATAGTCTTTGCCATACCCAATATTCTTCATAAACTTGGTGGGCGCATTGCGCAAATGAATTGGTACGCCGAGGCGCGACGTGTTTTGCGCATCTTCCGCAGCAGCTTTATAGGCTTTATATAAAAGGTTCGACTTGGCAGATTTTGCGCAGTACACCACCGCTTGTGCCAAGTGCACGCTGCACTCCGGATAACCAATTTTATGGCAGGCATCATACGCCGCGTTCGCCTGGATCATTGCTTCGCTATTGGCCATGCCAATGTCTTCGCTCGCAAACCGAAGGACTCGCCGGGCGATATACAAAGGATCCGCCCCACCTTCAAGCATCCGTGCCAGCCAGTAGAGCGATGCGTCGGGATCCGACCCGCGCATGGATTTATGAAGTGCGGATATAGCGTTATAAAATTCTTCTCCCTGCTTATCAAAAATAAGGTGCGTTCGCTGCAAGGCTTCTTTAATTATTTCTTTAGTAATTCCAATTTTCTTACCTGTTACTTTCGCAGTACTTTTTACAGCAATTTCAAGCGCGTTAAGTGCGGTGCGCGCATCCCCGTTAGCTAAATCTGCCAACACTTCTAGTGTTTCAGCTTGCACATCAACTGCAAAATTGCCGAGTCCTCGTTCAGCATCCTTAAGCGCATCTTTTAAAATCTGAACGATGTCCAGGCTCGTGAGCGGCTCCAAAATAACAACTCGTGAGCGTGACAAAAGCGCACCGACAATTTCAAACGAGGGATTTTCAGTAGTAGCTCCAATAAGTGTAACGATTCCTTGTTCAACTGCAGGCAAAAGCGCGTCTTGCTGCGCTTTATTCCAACGATGAATTTCATCAATAAACAAAATGGTTCGCTGTCCATCTTTTTCCAAGCGCTCTGCCGCCTCAGCAAGGCTTCGCCTGAGCTCGTCCTTACCACTCATTACTGCCGATACGCTTACAAATGTCGCCTTACTTTCAGTCGCAATCAATTGAGCTAAAGTGGTTTTACCAACTCCTGGCGGTCCCCAAAAAATAAGCGAGGTCAGTTCATTTTGTTCAATCAGACGACGCAGGATTGTTTTTGGTCCTATTATTTTTTGTTGTCCGACGAATTCACTAAACGTACGCGGTCGGATACGTTCCGCGAGTGGTGCCGGACCGGTTCGTGTACTGTGAATATTCTTTTTAGACATAATTTTTAAACCAAGCAGCTATCGGACGCAAAAAACGATCATACCATTTACGATTCTTGGCGACCAGTACGCGTTCTGCTTGGGCTCGCCAGCCTTCCAAAACATTTTCTAAATCCCCTACCATTACTTCATCGGTAAAATACACCCCGGCCTCTTCGTTCAAAAAGAAACTGCGCGGGGTAATATTGGCACTTCCAACAAAACCCAAGCGTCCGTCAACACTCAGGGCTTTACCATGATTCATGTTCTTAAGTAGATATAAATTTGCCCCAGCGTCAGCGGTTAACTCATAGAATGACTCTGCCATATATTCCATAAATCGGTGATCGCTCTGGGCTGGAATCAAAATATTGACCACCACACCGCGGTTATGTGTTTCACGGATTAACTGCAAAAACCGTCTATCCGGAACATAGTAGGGTGTGAGCAATGTCACTGTTTTTTTAGCCCGATCCATGGCAAAACGATAAAAATACCAAAGCGATGAGACCGCACGGAGTGACTGAGGGGTATGTACCAGCACTGTAATTTTCTGACGTAATTGTTTTAAATCCAAACGAAGCGGACGCTTTAAAAGACTGTGGACCATTTTACGTTCACCTCCCGAGCGCACATAGCTTTTGGCAAATGCCCTAACAAGCGAATGTACTACCGGCCCTTGCATCTCAAGGTATAAATCGTCCCATGTTGTCGACGATTCATCTACGTTTACTCCACCGATAAAAGCTGTTTTTTGGTCAATAATTAAAATTTTCCGATGATTGCGAATCCACAAGTTACGAATCCATTGCCAGGGATTTGGTTTAAAACTCAAACTGTTATACCACACGATCGAAACGCCAGCTGCTTTGAGTTTTGCTTCCGCTTGGCCACCGAGGGACACACTTCCAAGACCATCGACAATAATTTTTACCTCAACACCGGCCAGTGCTTTTTCAGAAAGCATATCAATAAATCGCTTCCCTGGTCCGCTACTATTTAAAATATATACCTCCCAAAAAATAGATTTTTCGGCCTTAAGCATGCCCTGGTACATGGCTTCCCAGGCTTCTTGAGTAGTCGTATGGAACTCGTGTGATACTGTGGAATCAATTAGTTTCATGTTTTGGACTATAGCACAGCGGTTTTAGGACGGCAACTAGCCCAGTTGCAGCCATATTCGCCTTATGCTATGGTCGGGTTGTCCACAAATCTAGGACACAAGGAGTACCAGCTCATGGGGAGTAAAAAGCGCCTTCCGCCGATATATGGCGGGCTATTCCCGCTACTCACGTTTCAAGGAGAAATGCAGCGTGACCCGCTCGGGTACCTGCGCGAGGCCTCGGGCATGATCGGGAACACCGTCCTTCGCGAACGAGTAACCCTCGCTCAATGGCCTTTGCGGATGGTGCTCACCCTCTGCCCCGACGACCTCGAACAGATCTCGACGAGCAAAAACTTCGTGCGCCCCGGCCTTGTGCGCCGAATCATGAAGCCCATTCTCGGCAGCGAGTCAATCTTCACGACCGACGGGCCGAATCATCTTGTCCAGCGCCGCAAACTCGGTCCACAGCTCGGCGGAGTGCGCCTCAAGGAGATGGTCGACAACATCTACACGCGCATCCTCGCCACGATCAGCTCGTGGCCGACCGGAAAGCCGGTGGATCTTCTCGAACTCTGCAACTTCCTCGTGCTCGACATCCTCGACGTGGTCGTGTTCGGGAGTTCGGGTCTGCGCGGTCTCGACGCGGACCTTCTCGACGGGCTCAACTTTCTGTTTGAGGAGTCCGCCCGTGGATTTCAGAACCCCGTCAGCCACCTCTTCCTCCGAAACTTCCCGCTCACCGAGCGTTCCCGGCGATACGTCTACGAAGAGCAGCGACTCCACGACCTCGTTCAATCGCTCATCAAGCACGGCGACATATCCGCGAGTGGACTCGTCGGCGCCCTTCTGAACGACCGCAAAAACGGCCAAGAGCTGCCTGATACCCTCATCGAGAGCCTGGCCCTCAGCACCGTCTTCGCCGGCCACGTCACCACGGCCAGTATGGCCGCTTCGACCTTCTGGCTGCTCAGTGGCAACGCTGAGTGGCTGGCGCGCACCCGCGAGTGCGGCAACTACCTCCTGACGAGCGGCGCTTCGGCAAACCTCGCCAAGGATGGCCGCTTCCGCGACCTCAAGCTCGTCCTCAAGGAGTCGCTCCGCCTCTATCCGCCCAACTGGCTCAACATGCGGAGCACGGCGGACTGGACCGAGCTCGGCCCCTGCGTCCTGCCGCCCAAGACCAACGTGCTCTTCTCGAGCTTCCTCTCACACCGCGACCCGCGTTACTGGGACATGCCCGAGAAATTTGCCCCGGAGCGTTTCAACAACGGCGAACCGGCCAAGTGGAATTACTATCCCTTCTGGCACGATACGCAGAACTGCCTCGGCGAACGGCTCGCCCTGCTTGAGGGGAGCTACATCATCGGCCTCGCCCTCGCTCTCTTCAACATCCGGGTCATTGACCCTGCGAGCGTTCGCATGCACGCCTCGACAGGCCTCAGCCCCCAGAACCTCCGGGTCATCCTGACCCGGCGCTAATCGCCCTATTTCAGAATGCAACCCCGACATTCTGGTGATACTACGTACAATGTATATTCGGGGGCGCTATCTAGAAAGCAAGTACTTGTTTATTGAATAGCACTACACATAAAAAAACTGCGCATAAAAAATGCACAGTTATTTAAAGAGGCTTTAAAAAAATATACTATTTTCTTTTTTTATTCCAGATGTCAGCCGCATCTTTGAGCAGGCGAAGCTCAATGGGCGTGGCAAGTAAAAATTGTTTGTAAAATTTTCGAGCCGCTGAACCCTCAGCCGAACCGGCTGCCAAAAGTACACGTTCCATAATCGCTTTATCAGCATGCTGGGCAAGCTTTTCAAGAGATGCTGCTATCTCCCGAGCGTTTGCGTGCTCGCGAACAATTTGGAGAACTGTTTTAAACATACGGTCAAACTGCTGCTCGGGACTTTCTTCCTGAGCTTCAAGAGCAGGTGTTTTTGCAGCCGGCACTATAACTTCAGGAGCAACAGGTTGATGAAGGGGTCTCAAGTTTGGAAATTTACTCAACTCAGGCGGAGCCACACCACGCGGATCTTTATTGTTCGGATCATAATACGCAATATTCCCAGGCTGCCCTGATTCCTTTGGAGCGACAGGGGTATCTAACGACTCGCGGACTGCATCACGGAGACCTGCGGCAGACGTAATAAATAATTCTTCTTCAGGGGTCATGACTCCACGCTTAGCAATTCCTTTGATCAGATCAATAGTGGCTTCAATTGAAATAGGCTGATGTTGTGCATTTTCTAAACTTCCTTCTGGCATGCTCCGTAATTGATTCAAAATTCCCTTAATTCCACCTTCTTTTCTCGCAATTGTAATAAAACCTTTAGTTGCATACAGTTCGGCATACGCTTCGGCTGGTCGCACTTGTCGTGGGCGCTCCAAAATCTGAGTAGGCTGCTCGTGTTTTTTAGGAGGAGCTTCTTTGCTAAACAAACCAGCAACTTTACCAAACAAACCTGGCTTTTCCATAGAGAAAGTATAGTTTTATTATAGTAGAGGAAGTATACGCCGAAGGGTATCAAAAGACAATATGATACATAATACTTCATACAATATTTACAAAAAGCCCAAAATAGGTATATAATAAGTATATTATTAAACTCAAAACTCACTCTTTTACTAAACTCTCTATGCGCCGTCGACCAGAAATAGCCGCCGCAGCACTTTTTGCCGCTAGTATAGCGGGCGAAGTCAAAGCTCAACCTGACGCCAAAGGTGAAAATAAATCAAAAACTCACATCACAGTTGACGCTAGGGCCGGTACCGCTCCTCTCCCCGGAACGGCCGCCTCTATTGGCGGCGAAGTTGGGGCCAAAAGACACGTCCATATTGGACCGGTAACCGGAGAAATTGCGGGTGGTATCGGCGCGGTCGTAGGATTAAAGCGCACCGGTGGAATAGATGGAACCGTCGTTTCAATCGGTGCAGCGGCACTGGCCGATATTCCGCGCGCACCTTTTCCAATAAAAGCCGGGCCCGCCATCGACCTGCGTCTGGCAATGCAAAACGGAACAACTCGTCCGGAAACCGGTGTTGGAGCACGTGCGGAAGTTGATTTGGCTCCAGGAATTCATGCCGGCGTTGAATACAAGGCGGTTATCGGCTTAGGCAAAAATGCATCTGACCAAGATTCGCATCCTCCGCACATTGCTCACGAAGGAGGAATTAACGTCGGAATAGATTTTTAAACACGTTACAAATCTTTTAAAAAAATACCGCTTATATAAGCGGTATTTTTTTACTCGTGTAGCCCGTACGGGAATC
>CAZECR010000030.1:0-13430 GCA_964510495.1 uncultured Gammaproteobacteria bacterium | reverse complement strand
CCGGAGGATAAGATCGTTTGTTTTTTTCATGTATGGGCCCCAAAAATCAAACCACACACGTTTGAACCAGACGTGGTGCATGGCCCTTAGGTGACCTAGCTCTGGGTCTTGCAAGTAGATATTTTCTCTGTCCATACCAACCACTACCGAATAATGCCCGTCAGTCCCGCTAAACCAGGCGACGATGACGGGTATTTTTTTATCTAAATATTTTTTAATATCGCTGAGTTCGGAATCGTCTTTCATGAAACTCTGCAGACCAAATTTTTTAGCTACCCGAACCAGTGCTTCACCTGTTGTTCCGTTGGTGGGAGTGTTGCCGAGCATTTTTGCCAGCTTGGCTTCAGTTGTGGCAACGCCATGGTACGCAAGCACGGTTTTGAGACAAGCCGCGCCACAGCTACCTCTGCCTTCGCGTTGGTCTACTGGTAAAATATCAAGCATACGTGCTTAGTAATTTTGGAGTAAGATACCGGTTTCCTTTTTTGGAGTAAGCCCGGGTGCATACGCTTCGTGCTGAGTGTAGATCCAAGCATGAAGTTCGCTAAGGGTGGTAATTTTTTCTTTTGTAATGGCAAGCTCGAGCATTCGCTGTGCTTCTTTCTTTTTCCGCGCTTCCAGAACCACTGCATCAACGGCTTCGTCACTCGTACCGATAAATTCTAATTGATAATTGTGTTTTGGAGCAAGTGAGTACACCCACTCAAAAATTAATTTCGTGCGTTCTAGGTGAAAGTCGGAAGTGATAATGAGCAGTTTTTTAAAATTGCGAATATCGGTGTGAAGAATACGTGAGAAAAAAGCATTGCCAATCGTGTCGTACGAGGAAGTTTCAGGTAAAATTTTTTCTTTGGGAATTCCGTTTTCAATTAAATATGTAGCGCCTACAACTGCTTCAAAAACAGTGAGCCCTTGTGTGTCTCGTGGCAGAGGTTTGTGGACAGTGCCGGCACTGAGGGGAATCATATATTCACGGGTATATTGTGAAATAGCCCGCTCGAAGCGAGCAAGGACATGAGGTGGCAGCGTGTTCGTTTCGGTAAGCCCGCCGCCAGGAATAATAATCGCATCGAAATGACCCATATATCCTTGACAGAATGATTAAAAAATGATACAACTCTATGTCTTTTAAAGTGAAAGATGTCTCGCTGCGCTGAGGTAGTCAAAAGAAATATCGTGCTTGATCTCGATGTTTATTTTGACTACCCTACGTAGTAAAGGAGAGGGAACATGAAGCAGCTTCTGGATGGATCGAATGCAGCCTCCTTCGGCCTCTTGCCGCCGGAGCACGAGGAGATGCCGAATGGTGAGACGAGAGATCGGCTCATGGGAGTGGGTGGCTACGGCTATATCCTCACCCGGGCCGGAGCTACCGGCGCCTGGCAGAACGCCCACCTCCATCAAGTGCGCGAGACCTACATCGTCCAGCACGGCTGGATGGTGCTCGTCGATTGGCATGATGGTGTGGCGCGGTGGCGTCTGTTCAATCAGGGTGATGTGGTGACCACAGAGCCGGGCGTCGCTCACAACATCTATCTCGTCACTGGCGCCGTGATCCACACGGTGAAGCATGGCAACACCGTCGGCAAGGATTGGTGGTACCCGGCCCCCGAGCTCGACGCGGTGACCAAGTCCGTCACCGATGAGCACGACATCCGTGAACGGGCGCTCCCCACCGTCGTTCCCAGCTGAAAGAAGACAGGACCTATGGCCTGCCGCGTACTCCGCGGCGGGCCTTACTAATTGCATGCCTATTTAGGCTCCCATCCCACGTAATTTTTTAACACGTTCTTCGATAGGTGGATGCGTAGAAAAAAGTGATTTGAGTTTGCTGCCACCAAATGGATTTGCAAAAAACAGATGAGCTGTTGCGCTCGATGGCCGTGACAATGGCTGGTTTTCCGCACCGATTTTTTCAAGTGCTTTTGCAAGGCCTTCGGGGTAGCGAGTTAAGAGTGACCCAGAAGCATCCGCTAGGTATTCGCGCTGCCTCGATACGGCGAGTTTAATAAGTTCGGCAATAAATGGAGAGAGGAGTGCGAGAACAATGCCAATAATGCCCAAGATGCCGGCGCCTCCACCTTCACGATCACTTTTGCGTCCACCGCCAAAAATTCTGGTTCTAAAAAGAATATCGGCCAGGATCGAAAGTGTACCAACCAAAACGGCTACCAGCATCATGAATCGAATGTCGTAATTTTGAATGTGTGATAGTTCGTGGGCGAGCACACCCTCCAGTTCTTCGTTCTCGAGTTTTTCAAGTGCCCCGCGCGTTACCGATATGGAAGCGAGAGCAGGCTTTCTGCCGGTAGCAAACGCATTGATGGCGCTTTCTTCCATGAGATATATTTTTGGTACCGGCACGCCCGAAGTGATGCAAAGGTTCTCAACCATGTTGTAGAGATAGGGGTTTTCCTCGCGGCTGATCGGTTTAGAACCGCTGAGCGAAAGGGCGATCGAGTCACCTTTAAAATACGACACGAGTGTCATGACTACCGAGATAAGCGCGGCTAGTACTATGGTGGAGTAATAGTCCCCATTGTACAAACCTAATAAATACCCCAGTCCAATGATAAACAGGAAGAAAAACACGATTAAGAATACGGAGCGGCGTTTATTAGCTTCAATTTGATTGTACATATGCGTAACAGTCTAAGTTATGGTCTCTATCATTAGTAGCGATTTTGTATTCCTCAAGTACGCTAGCAAGGTGCTAGAACTGTACTTTGACGTTCTGGCGTTCACCTTCGGCAGCTTGGAAGAATTCGTATTTAGTGAATTTGAGTGAGTTGGCAATCAGGTTAGTAGGGAAGACCTGAATTTTAGTGTTGAAATCACGAACATTGCTGTTGTAGAAGCGGCGGCTGGCCATGATTTTGTTTTCCGTATCAGAAATCTCATCCTGCAATTGGAGGAAATTTTGACTGGCTTTAAGCTCTGGATAGTTTTCAGTTACGGCAAACAATGTTTTGAGCGTGCTGCTGAGTTGGTTTTCAGCTCCTTCTTTTTGAGCAAGCGTCGCTTTTGGATCATTATGCATCGTCATGGCCGAAGTACGAGCCTCAGTCAGTTTTACGAGTGTCTCCCGTTCGTGAGTCATGTACCCTTTAACAGTTTCAACTAGGTTTGGAATAAGGTCGTAGCGGCGTTTGAGCTGTACATCGATATCACTTACGGCTTCATCAACACGGTTTTTGCTGGTAATGAGGCCGTTGTAGACACTGATAATCCAAATCGCGGCTATTGCCACTACTGCGAGGATGATATATAGTACGGGCATATTTTCTGATAGATTAAGGCTTAAATTAAGAAAAGATTTTGTCTATGATTACATTACTTATTTTTCTTGCTGTCCTCAGTGTCCTCGTTATTTCACATGAATACGGTCATTTTATTACTGCTCGTAAAAACGGTATTGCAGTTGAAGAGTTTGGTTTTGGTTTTCCGCCGCGCGTCCTGGGTGTGCAGCGTTTGACCAAGACCAACACCGATGGATCGCGTACCCGGTCATGGCGAGTAGTGTGGGGTAGTAAAAATCCTCAACTAACACCAGATGCGAGTGTGAGTGCTGGAACGCTGTACTCCTTTAATATAATCCCCTTAGGCGGCTTTGTAAAGATTAAAGGCGAGAACGGGGAAGCCGAAGGTGCTGGCGATGCCGATAGTTTCAATAGTAAAAAAGTCTGGCAAAAAGCCCTGGTGTTGACTGCGGGAGTCCTGATGAACATCCTGGTTGCTTGGGTTTTGCTAAGTGTCGGTCTTATGATCGGTACGCCGCAGCCAACTGATAGCATGACGGATGTAAGCCGAGTAATAAATCGCCACATTGAGATTGTTGATGTGCTTACCGGTAAGCCAGCTGAGCAGGCTGGTATTATGGCTGGTGACCAGGTAGTTGCAATTGATGCGGTAGAGAATCCACGCCTCGCCGAGCTCCAAGCCTATATTGATGCGCATCGAACAGAAAAAATTACGGTGCAGATTAAGCGCGGTACAGAAGTAATTACTAAAGAGATTCAACCGGTTGTGTATGAAGACACCGGTAAAGGTGGGCTCGGAATTGCCATCGCTGAAATTGGGACTATTCGCTATCCGTGGTATCAGGCACTGTATGAAGGCGCTAAGGAAACTGGTTTTTATTTTAAGCAAATTTTATTTGGCTTTGGTACACTTATTAAAGGATTGTTTAATGGTGGAAGTGTGGCTGACCAGGTTTCAGGTCCAGTAGGTGTCGCTGTTATGACTGGTAAAGTGGCCCGCCTTGGTTTCATCTATCTCATGCAATTCACAGCTATTTTGTCGCTCAATTTGGCGGTACTCAACATTTTACCGATCCCGGCGCTTGATGGGGGGCGATTGTTGTTTGTAATCATTGGCGCTTTCCGCAAAAAGGGAACCGCTCCTAAGTACGAAGGAATTGCTCATACGATTGGTTTTGTTCTCCTCATGCTTTTAGTAGTCGTTATTACCGTGAAAGATTTGGGAAGTTTTAGTGGTGCAATTAGCGGATTCTTCGGTCGTATTTTTTAAGTTTTTTGTATGCTGTCAGAACAACTTTCGGAACTCAAAGCCGAAGCACTGGAAAACATCAGCAAAGTACATGACATGCTCACGCTTGAGGCGTTTGAGAATGCTTTTTTAAGTCGTAAGAATGGTAAACTCACAACCCTCTTAAAAAGCTTAAAAGATTTAGATGGCGACGCTCGGAAATCGGCCGGAGCACTCGCTAATGATGTTAAAATAATTATTGAACACGCTTTTGAACAAAAAAAGAGTGACTTAAAAATGCTGGAATGGGGTGCGCTTCTACAAAAAGAAGCGATCGATATTTCCCAGCCGGCTTTGCCGATTCGAGCTTCTGGTCATGTGCACCCAAATACGACCGTGCAGCGCGACCTGGAAGATTTTTTTACGTCCATGGGTTTTATGCTTCTCGATGGGCCTGAGCTCGAAAGTGAACACTATAATTTTACGGCTGTAAATATTCCAGCCGACCACCCGGCGCGGGATATGCAGGATACGTTTTACATTAAAAACCATTCCGACTGGGTAATGCGCACGCATACATCATCAGTACAGGTGCGTGCGATGCAAAAATATGGCGCTCCCATTCGTGCAATCGTCCCTGGTAAGTGTTTTCGCAATGAATCGACGGATGTGCGCCATGAACATACGTTTTATCAGCTTGAGGGGCTAGTGCTCGACAAAAATATTACTTTTGCGCACCTCAAAGGCGTACTCGAAGCAACTGCCAAACATTTGTATGGCCCGGAAACAAAAGTGCGGCTTCGTCCGAAATTTTATCCGTTTGTTGAGCCTGGTGTAAACGGTGAGGTGACCTGTTACCTCTGTAAAGGCGGGGGTTGCCGTCTCTGTAAACAAACTGGTTGGCTCGAAGTTTTGGGAGCCGGCATGGTGCACCCGAATGTGCTGAAAGCCGGGGATATTGACCCGAATGTCTATCAGGGTTTTGCGTTTGGTTTTGGGCTCACACGCCTTGCGATGCTGAAGTACGGTATTGATGACGTGCGGCTTCTTGAAAGCGGCGATCTTCGGTTTTTAGAACAATTCTAAATATGCTTATCTCATTTAATTGGCTTAAAAAATACGTTACCTTACCTGATTCGATTTTGCCTGAAGAAGTGGCAGTAAAATTAAAAGCGGCGACTGTTGAGGTAGAAGCTATTGTGAAACCGGGCGAGAGCTTGGCGGGTATTGTGGTTGGTAAAATTAAAACAGTTGAAAAACATGCTAATGCCGATAAGCTCAAAGTGTGCCGCGTGAATGTTGGTAACGAAGAAGTTGTTATAGTCTGTGGCGGTAGTAACGTTGCCGAGGGTATGCTGGTTGCTGTTGCTAAACTTGGGGCCAAAGTACGCTGGCATGGGGAGGGCGAGCCAATTGTTATGGAGAAAGCGACTATTCGCGGCGTTGAATCATTTGGCATGATTTGTGCAGCCGACGAAATTGGTTTAGCCGAACGTTTTCCAAAAAAAGAGGAGCGTGAAGTGGTTGACCTGAGCCAGCTTAAAGTGAAACCGGGAACACTCCTCAGCGCTGCGCTCGGAATGGATGATGTTCTGTTTGAAATTGATAATAAATCGTTATCACACCGTCCCGACCTCTGGGGACATTATGGTATCGCGCGCGAAGTGGCTGTTTTGTTCAATCGTGAAGTTGCTCCATACCCAAGTGAAAAAATAAAACCAGGTAAAGGAATGAGCATTAAAGTGGAGGTAGAAAATAAAAATGATTGTCCGCGGTATAGTGCTGTTGCTGTCGATGGTTTATCACCAAGCGAATCTCCCGAGTGGCTCAAGAATGCCCTCAAAGCCGTTGGGGTGCGTCCGATTAATTCAATTGTGGACGCGACAAATTATATTATGTTTGATGTGGGGCAGCCACTCCATGCGTTTGATGCGGCTGTGCTTGATAAAAATACTACTTCAAAAAATAATAAGCATATATTCGTCCGTCGCGCCAAGCAAGGAGAAAAGCTTGTTACGCTCGATACGGTAGAAAGAGCGCTTGATGAACAGGTGCTCGTTATCGCCGACAGTGAACAGCCGCTTGCGCTTGCTGGAGTTATGGGCGGATTAGAGAGCGGAATTTCGGCTGCTACAACTACGGTCATTATTGAATCGGCTACTTTTGCACCAGGACTGATCCGTGCTGCATCGGGCAGGTATGCACTTCGTTCAGACGCTTCAATGCGTTTTGAAAAAAATCTTGATCCCAATGTGTGTTCACGTGCTCTCGAGCGGGTAGTTTCGCTTTTACTCGAACTTCATCCGACGGCAAAAGTAGTGAGTGGTGTGGTAGATCATTATGAGAGTGTTCGCAAACCTCAAACGCTCGAAATGCCTTTGTCGTTTTTTGCTCAAAAAATTGGTACGGCAATTCCAGAGAAATTTATTACCCAAACGCTTGTACGTTTAGGTTTTGGTGTTAAACAGAAAAAAAATACAGTAGTCCTCAGTGTGCCAACCTGGCGTGGTGGAAAAGATATTGCACTGCCAGAAGACGTAGTTGAGGAAGTGCTTCGTTTGTATGGGTATGAAAATATTATAGCTGCGTTACCTGAGTTTACCATTGACCCTGTAGTCCCAAGCGCGCTCAAGAAACTAGAGCGAGAATTGACCGACATGCTGGTACAAAATCTCAAGTACACCGAAGTATATACCTATTCGTTTGTGAGTGAAGCACAGATTGTCAAACTCGGCGACGATCCTAAAGTATATCTTGAACTTGATAATCCAATTTCCAAAGAACGACCGTTTATCCGCCGCACTCTTTTGCCAAATTTACTTGAGGTACTTGAAAAAAATAGCGCTGAGCGTGATCGCTTGGCCTTGTTTGAAATTGGACTTGTCTTTCGGGCTGAAGAAGCCGGTCTTCGTTCAGGCGCTAAAAGTGATGAGCTGTTGCCCCGCCAAGACACATGGCTTACCGCTGTATATACGGAGAAAAAAGATCGTACGCCTTTTTGGGAAGCAAAACGTGTTGCTGAATTATTTTTGGAGCATACTGGTCTTGAGGTGGCTAGCTCGGAGCCCGAAGTCGATTCGCTGTCTGCCTGGCAACACCCTGCTCGATCACTTGATCTTAAACACGAAGGGGTGCTCATTGGCCAAGTCTATGAACTGCACCCGGCAGTAAGCGAACGTGCCGGTCTCGGACGTGTCGGTGTTTGCGCGCTTAATTTGTCAGCTGTTTCACTCCTCAAACCGACGGCGCGTGCTGGCTATATGCCGTCCGCCGTATATCCCGAAGTCGTGCGTGACCTGGCGCTTGTTGTGCCAAAGTCGCTCTCGCATGAAACTATAGTGGCAGCGCTTATAACCGCTGATCCGCTTATTACCAAAGCTGCTTTATTTGACGTATTTATGGGAGGTGCTTTGCCTGAAGGAACTAAAAGTGTAGCATATCATATTACCTACGCTCATCCGGATCGTACCTTAACAAGTGCCGAAGTTGATGGGGCTGAAAAAAAGATTATTGAGTTGGTGCAGAAAAAATTACAAGCTGAAATTAGAGTGTAGTATTGCATAACCTCGTTTTGTGGTATAGTACCATCTTCTTCATCATTTAAGCTGCAACTATATGTTTGACACATCTAAAGATATTCTCTACTGGGTTTTGGCCTTTTGTCTTTTGGTGGGAACAGCCTTTTTTTGCTGGATGCTCTATTATGTGATGCGTATTTTGAAAAATGCGAGTGAGATCGTCGACGAAGTCAGGTCAAAGTTAGAAAAATTAACTGAAGCCATCGATTACATCCGCGGACGGATGGAACAAATGTCGGGGATTATGAGTTTGATTTCGGGTGGTGTGGGTGGATTGGTCCAAAAAGTAGTGCGTAAAAAAACTAAAGAATGGGTCGATGATGCTAGCGACAAATTTGATGAAACGGCTAAAGACGCTGTAGACAGGGCAGTAAGTGCGACAGCCGACAAGATGCAGCGGATGACCAAAAAACTTAAAAAATAAGCCACGTGTACATCAGCAATCTCGACCTCGGTCGGGGTTGCTTTTTTAAGTTTATAAGGGTAGAGTATTCTAGCTTAGGAATCGTTAAAATCTCTGCTTTTTTGCTGGTTTATGTCGAATTTTGTTCATCTCCATACCCACAGTCACTATTCACTCCTCGACGCTCTCCCAAAAATAGATGAGCTGGTTAAAGGTGCCAAAAAAATGGGTTTCACGACGCTCGCCCTGACGGACCACGCCAACATGTATGGAGCGATTGAATTTTACGAAGAGTGTCTGAAACAGGAAATAAAACCAATTATCGGCGTCGAAGTGTACGTCGCTCCTGGTAGCCGTTTTGATAAAAAAACCAATGATGCTCGCGTCTATCATTTAGTGCTTTTGGCGCTCAACTACGACGGGTATCGTAACATGATGAAGCTGGTGAGCCAAAGTCATTTGGAAGGTTTTCATTTGGGAAAGCCGCGCGTTGACTTGGAGCTCCTTGAAAAATATCACGAAGGAATGGTTGCTCTGTCCGGCTGCATGGAAGGTGAAGTGCCGCGTATTCTATTTAAGGAAAAGAATTTTGAGAAAGCTAAAAAAGTAGCTCTCGAGTACCAGGCAATTTTTGGGCCAGAAAATTATTACTTGGAAATTGTTGACCTGGCCAATCAGGAAGGACAGTTTGAAGTTAATAATGAACTTGTCAAACTCAGTAAGGAAACAGGAATTCCCTTGGTGGTAACGCGCGATGCGCATTACTTGCATGAAGAAGATGCGGAAGCCCAGGATATTTTGACCTGTATTCGCGATGGGCTCAGTATGGAAGAGCCAAACCGCATTTCGATGAGTGCTGTAGATTATTCGCTCGCGAGCGCGGACGATATTGCGGCCCGGTTTAAACATTTGCCCGAAGCTGTAGCAAACACGGTCAAAATCGCCGACCGCGTTGATTTTAAATTGGAATTGAATAAATGGCACTTTGCAGCAATTGATATACCGGCAGGTGAAACTTTTGACACCCACCTGCGTAATCAGGTTTACGAAAAATTACCGGCACTCACCGAAGTTACTGAAGATGTGCGTAAGCGTGTTGATTATGAGCTGGATATTATTTGTAAAAAAGGGTATTCACCGTATTTCTTAACCGTAGCAGACTACGTTGATTTTGCGCGGCGTAATGATATCGTGGAAACCACGCGCGGATCGGGTGCAGGCTCAATTGTTTCGTATGCCCTTGGTATTACCACCGTTAATCCGTTGTATTTTAAATTGCCGTTCGAGCGTTTCCTCAATCCGTTTCGCCCGAGTCCGCCGGATATTGATACTGACTTCGCTGACGACCGTCGCGACGAGATGATCAAATATGTAACCGATAAATACGGTGCCGATAAAGTAGCGCAAATTATTACGTTTGGAACCATGGCGGCGCGCGGTGCGGTGCGTGATGTGGGGCGTGCGCTTGGCTATTCGTATTCTTTTTGTGATCAGATATCGAAACTGATTCCGTTTGGTGCTCAAGGTTTTCAGATGACGATCGATAAAGCGCTTGATCTGGAGCCTGACCTCAAAGAACTGTATACCAAAAACGGACAAGCAAAGCGTCTCTTAGATTTAGCGCGAAAAGTAGAAGGCTGCGCCCGCCATTCGTCCATGCATGCGGCAGGCGTCGTTATTTCACCTACCCCCTTAACTGACTTTACGCCGATTCAATATGAAACGGGTGGTGAAAAAATTACTACACAGTACGAAATGCACGCGGTTGAGGCCGCCGGTGTTTTGAAGATGGACTTCCTGGGTATTCGTAACCTTTCCATCCTGGGGCATGCCATTGATATTATTGCCAAAACTACGGGCCAAAAAATAAATATCTACACCCTTCCGTGGGATGATCAGAAAACCTACGACATGCTTGCGCGCGGTGAAACGGTCGGTGTGTTCCAGCTGTCGGGTTCGGGCATGACGCGGTATCTGAAAGAACTGAAACCGGCCAGTATCTTCGATATTATGGCTATGGTTGCCTTGTTCCGCCCGGGCCCGATGGAATCGATTCCGGAATATATCAAGCGCAAAAATCATCCTGACCTGATTGAATACCTCGATCCACGCATGAAAGATTATTTGGATCAATCTTTGGGTTTGATTGTGTATCAGGACGATGTGCTCCTCACGGCTATTAATTTGGGCGGCTACAATTGGGAGGAAGCGGATAAATTCCGTAAAGCGATGGGTAAAAAAATTCCCGAAGAAATGGAAAAGCAAAAAGAAAAGTTTTTTAAAGGCTGTAAAGAAATTGGTAAGGTGCCTGAAGTAAAAATTCATCGCCTCTGGGAACTGATCGAACCGTTTGCGGCGTATGGTTTTAACAAAGCCCATGCGGCGAGTTATGCGGTTGTGGCCTACCAAACTGCGTATCTGAAAGCGAACTTTCCGATTCAGTACATGACTGCTATTTTAATTGCGGAAAGCGGGGATATTGAAAAAGTTCCCGAAGTCATTCACGAATGTGCGCGCATGGGTGTGAAGGTATTGCCGCCTGACATTAATGCGAGCCATAAAAACTTCGCCATGATCACGCCGGAGGACGGCAGTGAGCCGCATATTCGTTTTGGTTTTTCGGGTATTAAAAATGTGGGTGAGCATATTGCCGAAGTTATCTATAAAGAACGCGAAGCGAATGGACCGTTTAAAACTTTGGAAGAATTTTTAACCCGTGTTAAAGATAAGGACTTAAATAAAAAGTCTGTAGAAAGTTTGGCGAAGTGCGGAGCGATGGACTGTTTGGGGTATGATCGCAATATGCTTATTAAGAATATTGATAGCATTCTGTCCTTTGCTAAACAAACGCAGGAAGCGAGTAACTCTAAACAGCACTCACTTTTTTCTGGCTCAACAATTGATCTGGTCAGCAAAGTTCGCCTCGACCCGGCAACCAATGCCGTTGAAGCTGAAAAATTAATCTGGGAAAAAGAACTGCTGGGGCTCTATGTGACGGCCCATCCGTTTACACGGTACCAAGAAATCATGAGTAATTGCCTGACCCAAATTAAAGATCTGGGTGGCCAGTCGCGCAGCACGTGGCTGATTGTGGGCGGCGTCATTGATAGTACCAAGAAAAAAATTACCCGCGGGGGCAAGCCGATGATGTTCGTTACGATTCAGGATACGAGTGCGAGCTTGGAACTTTTGGTTTTTCCAAAAACGTATGAAACAACCAAAGATGTGTGGGTGGAGGGTAGGCTTGTTTGTGTGGTGGGTAAGACCAGCGATGAAGAAGGGGATGATAAGCTGTTTGTAGAAAAGGCCTATGAACTAACGCCCGAGAATGTGCGGGCGATGGCTATGCAAATGGCTATGAATCATGGTGAGAAGTCCGTAAAAAATCATGTACCGAATCATGCTGCGATTGCGCGCGATCGGGTGGATCGCGTGGTTGACCTGGGTGATGGCACGGTAGAAATAAAACTTTCGCCCGAAGAAGCGGGGATGAAAGCGGCCGAACTTAAAAAGATTTTTGCTGAGTTCCCGGGAGAAAAATTGGTTTTCCTGAAGGTAGGGGATAAGAAAATAAAAACGTCGTTTACGATTAGTGCATCATCAGAATTCAGTGAAGCGCTGGAAAAGATTTGGCATATAAAAACAACTCCCTAGAAAGGAGTTGTTTTTACGTCTGGGGGAGACTACAGTGGTTCTAATATTTTTTAGAAAAACTGTAGTGCGCTCCCCCAGGGTGGAAGAGGTCAGCAGCGCTGTCGAGCGGGTATCGCTAGAAGCTCATGCTGCGGTCGATCGACCCCCACCCGCCAAAGGTGAAGAGGCCATCGCAGTCGTCGTCGTAGTCGTAGTCATCGTCGTCGCAGGAGTCCTGTCCGACGAACCCGTGCCCCAGCGGCGGCAGTGCATCGAGCATGTCTTCGAACTTGCTCTTGCGGTACATCTCGATGAGCAGCTCGGGCTCGTGGTGCTTGGCCTCGAGGTACAGTGCCGCCTCGATGTCGCGCTCTATCTCGTCGGCGATGCCCTCCTCGCGGTGCTCTTCCCACATCGCGAGCATCTGCTTGTGGATCACGTCGGGCGCGTCACTGAAGACGTGCTTTCGGTAGTACCGATCGATGTTGGGGTCGTAGCCGGCGTCGTAGGGGTACTCGTCTTCGCAGTAGTCCCTCCAATCGCTGTTGAAGCGCTCCACGCGGTCGAGTTCGTCAACCAGGTCTTCTACCTGGTAACCGTTGAGGGAGACATCCTGGATGCGCCGGGCGTGGGTGCGGTGCATCCAGCCCACCACGTCCTTGGCGCGGTCGAAGGGGTGAGTCGAGTCGGAATCGATATGATCCCACCCTCCAAGCGTCGAATGGATCTCCTGGTTGTCTTCATCGCTCTGCTCCGCGATCTTGTCGCTGATCGAGCGAAGGGCCGCGCGGTGCTGACGTGCCTTCTGGGATAGACGACTCATCTCTGTCCTCCAATAATGTTGAGCTTCAGTTTGAGAAGCTTTATAGTACGCACTAAAGATGCGGGCAAAAAGCTGTCAAAACAACAAGCGAGTATAGCACAAAAAAGCCCTTTTGTCAAGATAAAGGGCTTAATTAGGCTAAAAATAGAATAAATTTTACCGGTCAATTCGCCAATTTGGATTAGCAGCAAGTGCTTCCCAGGAAGTGAAATTTTTGTTTAAAGCCTGGTAATATCCGGCCACGGCAATCATGGCCCCATTATCCATAGAATAACCAGGTGGTGGAAGGTGAATAGTAGTATCTGAAAAATTATTGTGTACCGCTGCACTAAGTGCCTCACGTAATTTTTTATTAGCCGAAACACCACCGCCGAGAATGATACTTTTTGGTTTATGTTCTTCGGCTGCACGTATGGTTTTGGTCACCAGTACATCAATAATCGCTTGTTCAAAGCTGGCACAAAAATCTGCGAGGGTTGGCTCAGTAGGCTGAGTGCCAAAAATT
>CAZECR010000029.1:7309-14366 GCA_964510495.1 uncultured Gammaproteobacteria bacterium | reverse complement strand
GAGTCAGACAAACCTTTACGGGTACCGTGACTCGAGATAAAGAATTCAAGTACATCGAAACCTTCTTTGAAGTTACCTTTGATAGGAAGTTCAATAATATCACCTGATGGGGATACCACGAGACCCTTCATACCCATAACCTGACCGAGCTGACCGTACGTACCGCGCGCACCCGAGTCGATCATAGCGAATACCGGGCCATTTTTGTCGAGAATCTGCTGGTTGTTGGCAACGATCTTATCTTTCGCATCAGTCCAAATTTCAATAATCGTGGTGTGGCGTTCGGCTTGCGTCAACAAACCATCCTGGTATTGCTGTTCCATGTCTTTCATGCGCACATCGGCGGCTGCGACAAGCGCTGGCTTCTCGGCGATCTTTGGAAAGTCGTCCATACCAAGCGAGTAACCGGATTTGGTAACATAGCGATACCCAAGATTTTTCACTTCATCAAGGAAGCGAGCAGTGCGTTCCTGACCATACGTTTCAAGACAGAGGCGAATAATACCCGCGAGTTTCTTAACGTTAATCGCTTCGTTAACATACGGAAGTTTTTCCGGCAATACTTCATTGAACAAGAGACGTCCGATAGAAGTTTCGATTATCGCACTTTGCTCATTCGGAAATTTATCCATTGAACTGAAGCGAATCTTAACGCGCTGGTGGAGGGTGATAATACGACTCTTGTACGCAAGCTTAGCTTCACGTTCGTTCGAGAAGAATTTGGTAACTGGCGCAGTATCAGTACTGACGTAGTGGGTAAGATAGAAACAGCCAAGTACGATATCTTGTTTTGGTGTAATAACCGGGTCACCAGTTGCTGGTTTCAAGATATTTTTTTCTGAAGCCATTAAGTTCTCAGCTTCAAAACGAGCTCCAGCAGTAAGTGGCAAGTGAACGGCCATCTGGTCACCGTCAAAGTCGGCGTTAAAAGCGGTACAGGTGAGCGGGTGAAGCTGAATTGCCTTACCTTCTACCAGGCGAGGGTGGAAAGCCTGAATACCAAGGCGGTGCAAGGTTGGAGCACGGTTAAGAAGAACGCGCGTGGTCTTGGTTAATTCTTCGAGAATATCCCACACTTCGTCGTGTTCAGCTTCAATAAAGCGGCTCGCACTACGGACGTTGTGCGCAAGTTCACGCTTGATAATCTGACTAATGATAAATGGTTTGAAGAGTTCGAGGGCCATGCGTTTTGGCAAGCCACATTCATCCATGTTGAGCTGTGGACCAACGACGATAACACTGCGACCAGAGTAGTCGACACGCTTACCGAGGAGGTTCTGACGGAAACGACCTTGTTTACCTTTAAGAATATCAGCGAGTGAGCGGAGCTGACGTTTCTGACCGGTTGAAGCAGTAACAGTTTTAGCGTGACGAGCGTTATTATCAATGAGAGCGTCAACTGCTTCCTGAAGCATGCGTTTTTCGTTGCGGCAAATGACTTCCGGAGCATCAAGCTCAGTCAAGCGGCGCAAACGGTTGTTGCGGTTGATTACGCGGCGATAGAGATCATTCAGGTCTGATGTAGCAAAGCGTCCACCATCAAGGGCGACCATTGGGCGCAAGTCTGGTGGGATAACCGGGATAACCTTAAGGATCATCCATTCTGGACGAATTTTGGTAGCCATTAAACTCTTCAAGAGTTTGCGGCGGCGAATGAGGCGTTCGAGCTTGGCGCCCTTGGTTGTTTCCTGCTCGTCAGTTAACTTTTTAACCGTTTCTTCTAAATTAATGCGGGAGAGTAAATTGTGCACAGCTTCAGCACCGATCGAGGCTTCAAAAAGGTGGCCATAGCGAAGCGACAATTCCTGATATTTATTTTCAGAAACGATACGCAAAACCTGAAGTTCTTTAAGATCTTTTTCAGCTTGCTGGAAATCTGCTTCAAGGGCTTTTTCTTTGCGTTCTGCTTCTTGGCCAATAGCATCAAGCGCTTCGGCACTGGTATTTTTATCTTTATCTTGAGCGGCTTTAATTTCCTGTTCGCGTTCGCGCTCAATTTGTTTTTTCTTTTGTTTGTATTCCTGGCGGAGAAGATCGCCCGTTTGTTTTTTACCATCCTCGTCAACATGCGTGATAACAAACGAAGCAAAGTAAATAACTTTTTCAAGTGACTGAGCAGAGAGGTCAAGCACCAAACCAACTTTACTTGGTACGGAGCGGAGAAACCAGATGTGAGCAGCCGGGGCCACCAGTTCAATGTGCCCCATGCGTTCACGGCGAACGAGTGAGTGGGTAACTTCTACACCACATTTGTCACAAACAATACCCTTGTAGCGGATTTTTTTATACTTACCACAGTAGCATTCCCAATCTTTGACGGGCCCGAAAATTTCTTCGGCAAACAGACCGCCTTTTTCTGGTTTCTGGGTACGGTAGTTAATTGTTTCTGGTTTGTCGACTTCACCATATGACCAACCGCGAATTACTTCGGGGGAAGCCAGTTTGAGGCGAATAGCGTCGAAGTCCATGGAATGAAGTGCGTCTCGAGCCATAAAAGTAGAAGATTAATTGGTTGAAAAAAGGAGTAAGTTATTTATGGTTGATATTCAACAACATCATTCGCGTCAGCTGGCTTGTCTTTTTCAAGCTGGGCCCGGACTTCTTCGGCTGGTAAATATTCACCAGATTCGGTTTTCTTGAGAAGACCAACGTCGAGACAGAGACCCTTCAATTCACGAACTAACACATTGAAAGATTCTGGGATATTAACGCGGCTGACTTCTTCACCCTTAATAATCGCTTCATAGGCTTTCGAGCGACCCGGAACGTCGTCAGATTTAATGGTAAGCATTTCCTGCAAGGTATGTGCGGCGCCATATGCTTGGAGCGCCCAAACTTCCATTTCACCAAAGCGCTGTCCACCGAACTGAGCTTTACCACCAAGCGGCTGCTGAGTAATAAGCGAGTATGGACCAATGGAACGTTGGTGGATCTTATCTTCGACCATGTGGTTAAGCTTCAACATGTAGTTGTAACCAATGGTAGTCTTGTGATCAAAAGCTTCACCCGTGCGTCCGTCGTAGAGCTGCACCTGACCACTTTCTGGGAAACCAGCTTTCTTCAATTCATTTTTAATTTGCTCTTCAGTCAAGCCGTTCAACACTGGAGTAGCGATCTTGTACCCAAGAGCGTTAGCAGCGAGACCAAGATGCGTTTCGAGCAGCTGACCCAGGTTCATACGGGACACAACACCGAGCGGCGAAAGAATGATATCAACCGGAGTACCATCTTCAAGGAATGGCAAGTCAGCTACTGGAACGATGCGTGACACAACACCTTTGTTACCGTGGCGTCCGGCCATCTTGTCACCAACCTGAAGTTTGCGAAGGTCGGCAACCGTAACCTGAACTTTTTTGATAACACCCGGTTCGAGTTTGTCACCATTTTCGGCAGAGAAAATCTGTACACCAATAACTTTTCCATGTTCACCGTGTTCGAGGTACAGCGATGAATCGCGAACATCGCGGGCTTTTTCACCAAAGATAGCACGTAAGAGGCGCTCTTCAGGAGACAGTTCAGTTTCACCCTTTGGTGTAATTTTACCGACCAAAATATCACCGGATTTAATTTCGGCACCAATACGGATAATACCTTCACTATCAAGATTTTTGAGTTTTTCTTCACTCACGTTTGGAATGTCGGCCGTAACAAGTTCAGGTCCAAGCTTGGTTTCACAGACATCCACGGTGTAGTCTTCAATGTGAATGGAAGTATAGCAATCCTGCTGGACGAGACGCTCGGAAATAATCACGGCGTCTTCGTAGTTAAAGCCTTCCCAGCACATATAGGCAACCAGCATGTTCTGACCAAGTGCCAGTTCACCTTCACGAATCGAAGGACCATCAGACAACGGCTGGCCTTTTTTGACTTTCTCACCAACATTCACAACCGGGTGCTGGTCGATACACGTGGAAGCGTTAGAGCGAATAAATTTATTTAAATTGTAGGTATAGTTCTGACCTTTTGGCGTGGTGAGGACAATGTGTCCGCCATCAACTTCGGTAATTTCACCATCGGCTTCAGCCAAAACCATGTGACCCGAGTACATCGCGGCTTCGCGCTCAATACCGGTTCCGACAAGCGGAGGTTCTGGTTTGATACAAGGCACCGATTGGCGCTGCATGTTCGTACCCATCAAGGCGCGGGTTGCATCATCGTGTTCAAGGAAAGGAATACATGAGGTAGCAATACTCACGATCTGGTTTGAAGCAACGTCAACGTAGTCAAGTTCAATAGAGGCTGAAACACCAGCAGCACCGTTAACGCGAGCTGGAACGGTTTCGTGGATGAAGTATCCAGCGTCGTCAGTCTTAACGCTTGCTGCAGCAGTAATAACTTTTTCTTCTTTAAAAGAATTGAGATAGACGATTTCATTAGTGAGGCGGGGCTTAACTGGAACGCGTTCAATTTTTTCGCCTTTTAATTTAGCAGCAATCTCTTTGGTAATTTTGGTGCCGTCCTTAATACTACCAACGTCACCGCGGAGGATTTCGCCTTCAGCAAGTTTGCCGTCGTTAGCAACTTCGCGAAGTACTTTGCGATATGGCGTTTCGATGAAACCAAAATCATTGACACGAGCGTAACTGGAAAGATGGTTAACGAGACCAATGTTCGGTCCTTCTGGAGTAGCGATCGGACAAATACGTCCGTAGTGGGTCGTATGCACGTCACGAACTTCAAAGCCGGCGCGATCGCGGGATAAACCGCCAGGACCAAGCGCAGACAAACGGCGTTTGTGCTCAAGTTCAGCGAGTGGATTGGTCTGGTCCATGAACTGGGAGAGCTGCGAACTCATGAAGAACTCGCGGATAGCACTCGTAACAGGGCGAGCGTTAATGAGTTTGTTTGGGGTAAGCTGTTCAAGCTCATAGGTGCTCATGCGATCTTTAATGATGCGCTCCATACGAGCCAAACCAACGCGGAAACGATTCTGAGCAAGTTCACCAACCGCGCGAATACGGCGGTTACCAAGGTGGTCAACATCATCTGGTTCTTCTTGGGTAACGTTGAGGCGAACAACTTCTTTTAAAACTTGGAGTAATTTTTCTGGCGACAACACACGATTTTCTTTTTTGTCATAGTCCGCTTCGGTGTAGCCGAGATCAAATTTGGTATTGAATTTATAGACACCAACACGACCCAAATCGTAGCGATCAAAGTTGAAGAACATCGCGTAGATAAGGCTCTTAGCATTGTCAGCGGTTGCTAAATCACCCGGGCGAATACGTTTGTAGACTTCGATCAAACCTTCTTCTTGAGTCTTGGCAATATCCTTTTTGAACATCGCTTCGACGTAGTCGATAGTTGGATGGTTGTTAACGTCTTTAAAAGCCTCGATCAATTTTTCGTCTTCGTGCATACCAAAAGCACGCAAGAGTGACGTTGCCGACACTTTGCGTTTGCGGTCCACCTTGATCCACATGACGTTGCTGAGATCGGTTTCAACTTCGATCCAAGCACCACGGTTTGGGATGATCTTGGCACCATAATACCGGCGTCCGCGAACATGTTCAGCGGTAAAGAAAGCACCAGCGGAACGGATAAACTGCGAAACGACAACACGTTCGATACCGTTAATGATAAAGGTACCGCGCTCGGTCATGATTGGAATGTCACCCAGGTAAATTTCTTGAGATTTGGATTGGTTGTCGCGTTTGTTCACGAGGCGGGTTACGGCGCGAAGTGGTGCTTCGAAGGTGATATTGCGCTGACGACAAGTAACTTCGTCAAAACGAGGTTCGTCGAGGTAATAGCTTTCTAAATAGAGTTCAAGGTCGCGACCAGTAAAATCGGTAATTGGCGACACTTCTTCAAACAGTTCTTTGATGCCGGATTTTAAAAACCAGTCATAGGAGTTCTTTTGGAGCTCGATAAGGTCAGGAAGCGGTTGGTGCTCCATGTGTTCAGTAAAAAATTTACGATCCAAATTTTTACTGGTCTGATGCTTGAAGCGTGAAGGCATAAAGTGCATTTATTTTAGCGCTTTTTTAGAAGCTTTGAAATAAAGGGGAACAAACAAAAAATGAGCAAAACCTGTCTAGATTTTACCTTTTTACAAAACAACGACTGCTGGTGGGGGCAAGGTTGGCATTAAATTGACAAACAGTTAATACCTTGCGCGCAGCTTTACCGGATGGACATTTGGCGGACCGGAGGCCACACTTTTTTGGCTTATTTGAGCTCTTTTTCTGCAAATTACAGAAAGGAGGTTAAGTAGACTGATTATATGAAAAAAACGAAGTGTTGTCAAGGGATGATACAAAATGTTTTTTTGTCAATAATTTGACTGTTTTTAGCTAAAACAAAGGAATACCCACCTTTTCATGCGCTCACTATGTAAAAATTATCCACAGCTCTAAACTTTTAATAAAAAGAAGAGCAGCCGCGGAGGACTGCTGAGAAACTGAAGGCGACCAAAGTCACCAGAGCGGATATGTGATTAGGAAAGGGCGGAATCGAGTGTTACTGAAGCTAGGCCTAGGGCCTAGTAAGAACCGGCCGTTGCGCTGCCGGCCGCACCGGCACACCCCGTACCCTCCTGCTTGGGCGGCTTCTCGGTCTTGGCGGACTTGCCGCCGTCGGTCTTGGACCCACCCTTGTTCTCGACGGTCTTGGTCTTCTCCTTCTCGGCCGCGAGGGCGACGCCCCCACCGATGGTGGTGAGACCGATCAATCCGGACAGAACGAGACTGCTGAGTCGCTTCATGAGAACTGCCTCCACACAACAAACAACGTTGTGCGCTCTGAGCATAGTGGTAAACAGAAATTTTGTAAAGCCTAACAACCGCTTAATGACAAAGTCAATTTAAAACAAAAAATTTCTAATTTTTTTATCTTATCCACTTGACACTTAAGTTGCACAAAACTACAATTGCAGCTCTTTCAATTTTTTCCCTGACTACGCTGCGATAGAGTTGATGTCTCAACCGGGTCGGATTTATAAAGCATCTCTCTCCTCCAAATAAACATATTCTGTTTTTTTGGTTACGCTTTTAGAATTAGATTCGTTAGCTAATACATGCAGCTCTTCTCGCAGCGTAGCTAGGGAAAAAGCACT
>CAZECR010000029.1:0-7209 GCA_964510495.1 uncultured Gammaproteobacteria bacterium | reverse complement strand
AAAACTATGCTATAATCAAGTGTACTATGCCTCGACGCCGTGCTTACAAACCAAGTCTTACCGAACGAATCAATTTAAATCCACAACTGAGCCACGGACTGCTCGCAATTCTCCTCCTCATGGTAGGCGGTCTTTCGGCGCTTAGTTTTTTTTCTATGGCTGGCGTGGCGGGCCAGTTTATTGACGGACTCCTTGCAATTACGTTTGGTCAGGTGCGGTATGTTTTTCCGATTATTGTCACCGTTGTTGCTATTCTCCTCATCAAAGACATTGATTACGATTACCAACCAACCCATTTTATTGGTAGCGTCTTATTCTTCTTAAGCTTTAACGGTCTTGTACACCTCGGCAACCCCAGTTATGAACGCGCCATGCTTGGCGAAGGCGGCGGACTTGTTGGCCTTGCTCTCTCCTACCCACTCAACACCTACATTGGCTACTTCGGAGCACTGCTCATTCTCGTTGGACTGTTACTTGTCTCGATTATTTTTTTATTCAACACCTCGCTCGCCCAAATTATTGCGCTGCATAAAAAAGTATTTCTTGCCTTTGGCTGGATCGGACAACAAATCGTGGCTTTCTTCGCTGCTTTCAAAAAGCCGGCTAGTGAAGTGCGTGTGGTCGGCGAACACGAAACAGTTACACGCACCTTTACTGCCCACCCTGTAGGAACGGCCGACGAAGACGAAGAGGAAGAAGTCGATACCGAGGCCGAGGAACGCGAGGCAGAACGCGCCGCTGAAAAACGCACGATCGCCAAGCGTGAAGAAGAACACGAAGAAAAAGATACCGGGCCCGCGATACCAATTTACCGACCACCCGCTCATTACAAAAGCTTGCCATCGTTTGATCTACTTTTTACTTCCAAAAGTAAACCTACCTCCGGCGACATTAAGCACAATGCCGCTACGATCGCCGACACCTTCAAAAATTTTGGTATTGATGTCGAAATGGGTGAAGTGCGTGTAGGACCAACAGTTACTCAGTTTTCACTCAAACCTGCTAAAGGCGTTAAATTGACGCGTATTACGGCGCTGAGTAACGATCTTTCGCTCGCCCTCGCTGCACACCCACTCCGTATTGAAGCACCTATCCCCGGCCAATCACTCGTTGGCATCGAAGTACCAAATCAAAAAGTAGCCATGGTTAGTTTGCGTGAATTATTTGAAAGCCAGGAATTTTTAAAGCGCGAACACAACATGCTGATTGCACTCGGTAAAGATGTGTCGGGCAAAGTACTCCTTGCCGATTTACCACGCATGCCACACCTTCTTATTGCTGGTGCAACTGGTTCTGGTAAAACAGTTGGTATTAATACCATCATCTTAAGTCTTCTATTCCAAAACACCCCGGCAACGCTGCGCTTTATCATGGTTGATCCGAAGCGCGTTGAATTAACACTTTATAACGGCATCCCCCACTTGTTAACTCCGGTCATTACGGACGCTGCTAAGACGGTTAATGCGCTCAAGTGGACGATCGGCGAAATGGAACGGCGTTTTGACGTGCTCTCGAAAGCTGGTAAACGCGATATTTTGTCCTACAATAAAAGCACTGCTGAACCAATGCCGTACTTAGTTTTCGTTATCGATGAGCTTGCCGACCTTATGGCCATGGCCGCGAGCGAAGTTGAATCGGGCATCATTCGTCTTGCTCAGATGGCTCGTGCGGTTGGTATTCATTTGATCGTCGCTACACAGCGCCCGAGCGTGGAAGTTATTACCGGTCTCATGAAGGCCAATATTCCAGGGCGCATGGCTTTTTCGGTGGCGTCACTCGTTGATTCACGCACGATTCTCGACATGTCGGGTGCTGAAAAATTACTCGGCCGCGGAGACATGCTTCTGTTGACCGCCGATCTCTCAACTCCTAAGCGTATTCAGGGAGCCTATGTATCGGAAGAAGAAATGAAACGGGTCGTTGATTACCTCAAAGGTGACGAACCACCTGAATACGACGAATCAATTGTTACCAAAGGCAATCATACTGCTGGTGGCGGCACCATGAGCCTCTTTGGCGGACCAAGCGACGACCAGGATCCACTTTTTGATGATGCAAAAAAGATTATTTTGGAATCGGGCAAGGCCAGCGCCTCGCTTTTGCAGCGTCGTATGAAAGTTGGTTACGCGCGCGCCGCGAGACTTCTTGACGAACTGGAAGAGGCTGGTATAGTAGGTCCAGCTGACGGAGCAAAACCGCGCGAAGTTTTCACCGAACATTTGCGTGCGGAAGAAGAATTACCAGTCGAAGAGCAGACCATGGATGCAGGCGGAACAGTGTTTGATCCCCCAACTCCTTCGGACAAAGAATCATTATAATTTCTGCGTATGGCTGTCTTCTGCTTTAAAAAAATTACCTCTTCCACCTTGCGCCTCGGCGAACTTTTTAAAGTTACACGTGAAGATAAAAATCTTACGCTGGCCGCAGTAAGTCACGAAACGCGCATTCCCGAAAAATATTTAGCGCTGCTTGAAAAGGGATCGTTTGCCGCTCTACCTAAAGCCAGATCACACCGCCTTGCCTACGTTCGTTCGTACGCAACACTTCTTCAACTTCCTGTTGACGACGCCATCCTCCAATTTACTCGCGAAGAAGGACTTGCGAATGCTGCAATGGTTCATCCGCTTAAGAAAATGAAGTATTTTCCCTTCAGCTCTGTAGGTATTTTCCTTCGCAATAGCGTCGGGGCCTGCCTTGTCCTTATCTTTGCCGGCTATTTAAGCTGGCAAATCAAAGGCATCCTCGAGCCACCCACGCTGAGCGTTTTTAGTCCGGCTGAAGGAGCAATCGTGAGTGGTGCCGCCACGGTAGTAGAAGGCGCCACCGAGGCTGAGTCTAAACTCGCGGTGAACGGACAAGAAGTAATTATGAATAGCGATGGAAAATTCCAGGCCGAATTGAACCTTATGCCCGGCCTTAACACCATTACCATTTCTTCAACTAAAAAGAAGCATGGCAAGACAACTACGATTACTCGGCATGTAATCATGCGCTTGAACCCAGTGAGCTTGAACGATACGAATAAATTTTCTCAAAAAATATTACCTTATTAATTTACCGGGAGGAACTAATTTTTACTGTATGGCTAAACAGACAACGAGCGATGAAGTTAAAGAAAAACTAAAAGCAGCCGAAAGCGCGATCGAACAAATCAAAAGTCGTTTTGGCGATGGAGCGATTATGAAATTTGGTGAAGCTAAAGCAATGCAGGTTGATGCAGTATCAACAGGCGCTCTGTCACTTGATATTGCTCTTGGTGTTAAGGGTGTGCCACGCGGCCGCGTTGTTGAAATTTATGGACCAGAAGCCAGCGGTAAAACGACACTTGCGCAGCACATTGTAGCCGAAGTGCAAAAACTTGGTGGTATCGCTGCGTATGTTGACGCTGAGCACGCGCTTGACCCTGACTACGCTAAAAAAATCGGCGTTCGTGTCGATGAGCTCCTTATCTCACAACCGGATACTGGCGAACAAGCGCTCGAAATCGTTGAGACACTGGTTCGCTCCAATGCCGTTGATGTTGTGGTTATCGACTCGGTTGCCGCCCTCGTACCGAAAGCCGAAATCGAAGGTGAGATGGGTGACCAACACATGGGTCTTCAAGCCCGCCTCATGAGCCAGGCTCTTCGCAAACTCACCGGTATCATCAGTAAATCAAAAACCGTTGTTATCTTTATCAACCAGACTCGTCTCAAAATTGGTATCGTGTTTGGCAACCCAGAAACAACGACCGGTGGTGTAGCTCTTAAATTCTACTCTTCGGTTCGTATCGAAATTCGCCGCGCCGCTCAAATCAAACAAGGTGACAAAATCATCGGTAACCGCGTAAAAATTAAAATTGTTAAAAATAAAGTAGCTGCCCCGTTCCGCACAACAGAGTTTGATATCATGTATAACGAAGGCATTTCTGTTTCTGGCGACGTACTTGATACTGCTGTCACTTACAAAGTAATTGAAAAAAGAGGCAACTCGTATTCTTATAAAGAAGAAAAATTGGGTGTTGGTCGCGAAACTGCCAAAAAATATCTTCGTGATAATCCAAAATTACTCAAAGAAATTCGAACGCAAGTCATTGAAGCTTCTGATCGCGGAGACGCCCCAGACGAAGAAGCGGGCAACCCTGACGAAGGATCATCAAGCGAAGAAACTCCTCCGCCACAGGAATAAAAACTCCTTAAAAACAGAAGCCGGTCCTGACTCCGAGAGTTGGGACCGGTTTTTTGAATCCCAAAAAGGGGGGATAATCCGCTGTTTTTAGGTAAGCGGAAAAAAGAAAATCTCTAAGCCTTCTTTATCAATCCGCACTTGGCGAAGCGGATCCTTGGCACACCGACTGGTCGAAACGATCCAGCTCTGCTCGGTCAGAGGCCCCGTGAGCGTCAAAACCACGAGCTTGTTGTGCGAACCGCCTTGCTGCAAATACGCCAGATCTCTCGGCAGAACTTGCAGACAGCAGAAGCCGTGGAGTTCGGTATACGTGCCGTCCGGAGCCGTCTTCAGAAAACCGGCCTCTTCAAGCATATGCTCGCGCTCTGCGCTAAGAAACCGCCAACCAACTTTGCCGGAAGCCACATCAATCTCGGGCACCATTGTCTGGTCACGCCAGACACGGACCCGTCCGATCAGTGGTCGTCCCGCAGTTTCAGGGTAATCGCTGCGCGGGTCGAGAATTCGGACTTTTCTTTCCAACATATTCGCCTCCAAACTTGGCTATAGAAAACCATGGTCAGATGCTTTTTGTCAATCGTAGCCTTATAGCTTGTTTTTTTGAAAAAGATACGGTACAGTTAGTTATGTACTCAAAATTCATTTGTTTATTCCTTCCTTATGACGAGCTCAAACAGTCAAAATAATAGCGCCCTTAAAAGTGTTGGCATTGGCCTTGGCATCTTGGCTGTAATTGCTGTATGTGTGTATGGCCTCATGCGACTTGGCGCATCCAGTAACCCAACCGGAGTAACTGGTGGAGACATCCCTTCAGTTTCCGCTTCCGATTGGACTCGCGGAAACCTCTACGCCAAAAATATTCTAGTTGAATATAGCGATCTCCAATGCCCAGCCTGTGGCGCTTACGAACCGCTCATTCGCCAGTTAATGAAGGACTTCGATAACCAAATCTTACTGGTGTATCGCCACTTCCCATTGTCACAGCACATTCATGCCGAGCTTGCTTCCCAGGCTGCCGAAGCAGCTGGCAAACAAGGCCAGTTTTGGGAAATGCATGACCTCCTCTTTGATCGCCAGGGTTCGTGGGAAAACGCCAAAGATGCCGAAGCAACCTTCAAGGGATACGCCAAAGAACTCGGACTCGATGAAGCAAAGTTTGCTGCCGACCTCAATTCCGATGAAATTAAAAAGTTAGTTGACGAAGATGCTAATGGAGGACTCCATGCTGGGGTTAATTCAACACCTACTTTTTACCTCAATGGCAAGAAAATCACGAACCCGAAGACATACGAAGAATTTAAAACTTTGATTCAAAGCGGTTCTTAGACTCTTTGACCTGAATTAAAAAACCTTCCAAATACTATGGAAGGTTTTTTAATTGCCGCGACTCAAGTAGTCGTGGCCGGTTCGAGACGAGATGTCTCTATAAAAAATGTACGGCGTTTCTACGGCGTGTAGCGAAGGAGCCGGCCTACTAACGTAGCCCCCGGCTTTCCATCTTGCTCCGCCGGCCGCGTTACGACGATTACCTGATCTCTCCCAAAGGCACTAAGGCTTGCTGCGGCGATTTTGGGATCAAGATCAAGATGGAGCGACGGGTAACCCATGCTGTCGACAGCTACGAAACGAGCGTACGTGTTGCCGACCTGCGGCACAACCCCAATCAGCTGTTTGGCATTAGGGAGCGCCAAAAAGATGGTGCCTGGCAGATACGGTACCGGCCTTTCTGCCGGCAGCTCGATTTTTTGGTCCTTGTAGCCGATGATAGAGAGCAGCAGCCCCGAATCATTTCTCCAAGCCGCAGCCAAACCATCCCCGTGCATGCTGAGGCTTTGGCCCTGGATAGCAGTGTTCTTATACAGATCGCCGCACGAAGTCGTGCCACCAACCAGGCTGGTTCGCTGATCGAGCAGGATGTCTGTGGGAGTATCGACGCCGTTGTAGCGCACGCCCGCGTACACGACTACCGCCAAACGAAGCTCGAGCGCAATTCCCCCATTACCGCTTTTCAGGAAGCGGCGATAGAGAATTCCCACCCGGCGCTCGACCGTGTTGTTGCCAAAAGCAAGGGGCGCCAGACTGTCAGCGACCGGCGCGCACAATTGCTGCTCCCAGCCATTTTGCAGCGCGATGTCTCCGTCATTGACGGGTTCGCCACTGGAGTCGAAAGCAAAAAGATGGAGCCCAGCCGTCGTCAGCTCTGGCTTCGGAGTCACTGCGACGCAGAAGCCGCTATGGCAGGCGGCAACGCTCGCATACGAGTCTTTTCCAACTCGCTGGAGGTCACCGGCATAGTCTCGCAGCGTGTAGCCGAGCGTGCTGCCGATCAGAACCGCATCTTTACTACTCGCAAAACTCGTTGGGATGCCGACCGACGCGCCTTTGCTGGGAGAAGTGGCCACGTGCCAGTCCTTGGATGTCGGCAGGAAGGACTGGTACGAACTGTCGCTAGCCACCAGCCAGCACCACGCGGTGTCCCGGCACATGGGCGTCGGCACTCCCTGGCTTGCTGCTGGCCACGAGGCCTCGAAGACTCGCGAGAATCCGGGCACAGAGCCGGAAGCAGCACCGTCCTGATCTGGGGAGACCGACGGGTCAGCATTGGCCCCGCAACCCATAGCAACGACTAGGGCAATCAACCACAAACGTACCATGATGCACCTCCTTGGTGTAAACCGTTACGTGATTCTTATCATATTTTTAGCAAAAGTAAAGCCTCTACCTCAAAAACAGGCTTTTATGGCGACAGCGGCTTTAATTGACGCACCGTGCTTCTATTGTTACTATAGTGCATATGATCGATCCACGCCTCATTACCATTCAAAAAAATGAACACACGGAATATTGTATTTACAAAAAAATTCTCAAGATCGTTAAAAACCCAAATGACCGCAAAATCATCGAAAAGATGGTGCTGCAAGAAAAAAATCATTATGAAATGTGGCGAGAGATCACTGGCCGTGGCGTTCGACCTTCACACACTAAAGTACAATTCTACTACTGGATAACACGCCTGTTTGGACTCAGTTTCGGACTCAAGCT
>CAZECR010000028.1:4298-15052 GCA_964510495.1 uncultured Gammaproteobacteria bacterium | reverse complement strand
GCTGCCGTCAGAAGAGCAAAATAACTGCGGATAATATCACAAATAACTTGAAATGTCAACGCTAGCTGCTTCAACCGCCTGTTTATGCTTATACTCTGGCAAAAATGATCGGAAGTTTTTACTAACAATATTGCTTTCAGGCCTTTAATTTGGTATACTTGCTACGTGATTATAGGTAATTCTACAATCCGTAATTACTTTGAAAATGCCGCTCAAAACGGTATTTTGCACCATGCTTATTGTTTAGTAGGGCCGACAGGTGTTGGTAAGCGGACATTGGCTGAGGCGCTCGCAATGCAGCTCTTAAAAGTATCAGAAAAGCAACTGCGAACGCATCCTGATTTTTGCTATGTTGAGCGTTCAGAAGACGAAAAGACAGGTAAACTCCACAAGGAAATTAGTGTGTCCGAGGCGCGTAGTCTCAGGGAGCGCTTACAAAGCCGTTCGTGGATGGGTGGATATCGCGTAGTCATTATTGATGAAGCTGAGCTTTTGAACGTTGAAGCGAGTAACGCCCTTTTAAAAATTCTTGAAGAACCAGCTGAGAAAAGCATTATTTTTTTACTCACTGCCGATGAGCAAGCACTTTTGCCAACTATCAGGTCACGTGCTCAAGTATTTTATTGTTCACTTGTTCCGGATACAGAGATTGCGATGCTTTTAGAAAGTTTGCATGTTGAACCCGAGCGCCTTCAAGAACTTGTGGTAGTCGCCGCTGGTCGCCCAGGACGTGCTATGCAGCTTGCAGCAGAGGAGGGTGCTTATGAAGCATGGTTTGAAGAACGAAAACGTTGGGGCGACATGATCAATCAGCCGCTTTATAAAAAAATAGCTCGAATTGAAAATTTGCTTACTACCAAAGATGATGGTGTCCGTGCACGTGAGAAAATCACTCTCGCGCTCGACGTCTGGACTATGCTCTGGCACGAAGCGCTGCGTTTAGTGACAGTTGGCAATTCGACTTGGCTACAGTTTGTTCCTGAGCTTGAAAAAGGTAGACAACATACACCGACCGGAATTGTTGCCCTGATTGACCGCCTGGAAGAGGCCAAAAAACTTTTGGCGCGCAATGTCCAGCCGCGTCTGGTTATGGAGCAAGCAATTATTGATTTTTAAAAATACTTCACGTAATACTTTTAGTATGGTCAAAAAAATAGCATTTATAACAGCGCTCTTCGCGGCTGTTATAACAATGGGTGCCGGTTGCGTGCAATTTGGAAGTAGTGCGGCCGGGCCGATGGGAGTGTATCGTTCCGAGGACAAGGCCGAAAGTTGGAAAGCGGTTACTGCCTATCCAACTGCGGAAGGAGTTAAAAGTATTGCTACACTCAAGGTGTACCGCTTATTTACCGACCCTAATGATCCAAATTCTTTGTATGTCGGTACGCGCGGACAAGGACTTTTTTATACCTATAACAATGGCGATACCTGGCAAGCCGCTACTCCGCTGGCTGGTAAATATATTTATGGTGTAGCGGTTGATCGCCGCGATAAGTGTACGATTTTTGTCACTGACGGACCGTCGATTTATAAAACAACTGATTGCAGTCGTACCTGGCAAACGGTGTATACCGAAGGCCGTCCTGATCAGCGGCTGGTTGCCATTGCGGCCGACGTGCAAAATTCAAGTGTTATTTACGGTGCTTTGGTTGGCGGAGATATTTTGATGAGTAGTGATTCAGGTGCAAGCTGGCGCGTCGTAAAACGGTTTGGTTTCAATGTGGAAGACTTAGTAGTCGATCCAGGCACACCAGGGCGTCTGTACGTGGCTACCTACAAGGACGGACTCTTCCGTTCGGACGATCGAGGAAATACCTGGGTAAATGTGAGCGCTGGACTGAATGCTTTTACGGGCAGCACACAGTTTTATCGCTTGGCGATCAATCCATCGCGCCGCAACAGCTTGTTTTGGATCTCTAAATACGGCATTCTACGCTCGGACGATGCGGGTGCTAGCTGGACTGACCTTAAGTTGATTACTCCGCCAGGAAGTGTTAATATTTATGCCTTCGCCGTTAACCCGATAAATGATAGCGAATTGTACTATACAGGCACCATTTTAGGTGATAAAAACGCCAACGTTCGCTCTACTTTCTATCGATCGACTGACGGGGGTAAACAGTGGGTAACAAAAAAATTGCCTACCAATACTATCCCAGTTGGTATCGTTGTTAACCCTGCTGCACCAAATAAACTCCTCATGGGATTCACTATTGCTAACTAAATACTTATGAATATCGCTGATTTTAAGAAAGATTTCGAAGATGTGGTTGAGTTTTTTAAGACCGACATTACGGCACTTCGTACTGGACGCGCTTCTACTGCGATTGTCGAAAATATCATGGTTGAAGCCTACGGCACGCATCAACAGTTAAAAGGCACAGCTTCAATTACTGTGGCCGATGCTAAGACGCTGAATATTGAACCGTGGGATAAAGGTTTGCTTGCAGCAGTAGAGAAGGGGATTCGCGATTCTGGCCTCGGTATTAATCCAGTGAATGACGGACGCTTGATTCGCTTGTCGCTGCCCGAGCTTACCAGTGACCGTCGTGCGGAATTGGTAAAAGTGTTAAATCAAAAAATTGAACAAGCAAAAATTTCGGTACGCAAAGTTCGTGAAGATGTTCGGGGTATGATCGCGAGTGAAGAAAAAGAAAAAAATATTACTGAAGATGATAAATATAGCCTTCAAGAAGAATTAGATAAAACGGTCAAAGAATATAACGAAAAAATCGATGTAATTGGCGCTGCTAAAGAGAAAGATATTACTACAGTCTAATACCTTGTATATGCCTGAAATTCACGAGAAAGAAAATGGAATGGAAAAAATAATTTCTCTCTGTAAACGCCGCGGGTTTATTTTTCCGGGGAGTGAAATTTATGGCGGCCTTGCTAATAGCTGGGACTATGGTCCACTTGGCCACCAGCTGAAGCAAAATATCAAAGCCGCTTGGTGGAAGTTCTTCGTGCAAGAACGTGACGACATGGTGCCAATGGATACGGCCATTATTATGAATCCGAAAGTCTGGGAAGCCTCTGGCCACCTCAAGAATTTTAGCGATCTTTTAGTTGAATGCAAGTCATGTCACCACCGTTTCCGTGAAGATCATTTGCTCGAAGCTAAAGCCCTGGAGCCGCAGTACGACAAAGAAAAAGTGTTATCAATTAGTGAGATTGATTGCCCGGATTGTGGCGGCAAGCTTACTGATCCTAAGAATTTTAATTTGATGTTTAAGACGTACCTTGGCGTTACGGAAGACACGCAGTCAGTAGCATATTTGCGACCTGAAACTGCTGCCGGTATGTTTGTGAACTTTAAAAATGTTGTGCAGGCAACGCGTCGGCGTTTGCCCTTTGGCATTGCTCAGATTGGTAAAAATTTTCGTAATGAAATCACTCCGGGTAACTTTATTTTCCGCACCCGTGAATTTGAAATTGGTGAATTTGAATATTTTATTAGGCCAAGCGACTGGGAACAATTATTTGAAATGTGGCTCTCGGAAATCAAACGCTGGTGGAAAGATATCATGCAGATCAACATGGATAATTTGGTGTGGCATGAAATCCCGGATGGTGAACGCGCCCACTACAGTAAGCGCACCATGGATATTGAATACAAATATCCGTTTGGTGTAAAAGAATTGCACGGCATTGCGTACCGTACTGATTTTGACATGCAGCGCCACCAGACCATGAGCGGACAAGATCTGACCTACCAAGATCCTGAGACCAATGAAAAGTTTTTGCCGCACGTCATTGAGCCAACCTTTGGTATCGATCGCATGCTGTTGGTGTGTCTCTTGGAAGCCTACCGTGAAGAAGCTGCGCCAACCGCTACTGAAGGCGAAACAGAAACGCGTATCGTCATGAAATTTCCTAAACATTTAGCCCCCATTAAAGTCGCTATCTTGCCCCTCTCGAAGAAAGAAGAATTATCCTCGGTGGCAAAAGGTATTGCTCAAGAATTACGCAAACATTTTACTGTTGATTACGATGAAACGCAGAGTATTGGTAAGCGCTATCGCCGTCAGGATGAAATTGGTACACCGTACTGTGTTACCGTTGATTTTGATTCGCTTGAAGACAAAAAAGTGACGGTGCGCGATCGCGATACGATGGCTCAAGAGCGTGTTGCTATGAGTGACCTCGCGTCCTATTTACAAGCTAAATTCTAGTGCTGTATGTATCATGTTTCTACCTTAAAAAATGGTATCACGTTAATCACGGTTCCAATTAAGGGTACTAAAGCAACTACTGTGCTCGCCATGTTTCCCGTTGGCTCACGCTATGAAGATCCGCGTATTTTAGGCTGTTCACATTTTGTAGAGCACCTTATGTTCAAGGGTACAGTGAAACGTCCAACAACGCTCGATATTTCGCGCGCGCTTGATTCCTATGGTTCGCAGTACAATGCCTTTACCAGCAAAGAATACACGGGTTACTATATTAAGATCGCAGGCAATAAACAAGCCGTAGCCTATGATATTTTGTCAGACATGCTCTACAATTCGCAGTTTATGAAAGAAGAAGTAGAAAAGGAAAAAGGCGCGATCGTGGAAGAGTTGCGCATGTACAAAGATAATCCGCTCATGGATATTGAAAATATTTTTGAATCGTTATTGTTCGGTGATACACCGCTTGGCCGCGAGATTGGCGGTAGCGAAAAAACAGTTCGCGGAGTCACGCGCGAAGAACTGTGGGAATACTACCAAAAGCATTATTCACCAAAGAATATGGTTGTGGTTGTGGCGGGGGAGGTTGACCGTAAAAAAATTAAGTCTGTGTTGCCAAAACATTTTGAGGTTAAAGAACCGCCCAAAGGAGCGTTTGGTCTTAAGTATTATAAAAAAGATTTCGAGAAAATTGACTACTTCAAAAAGAAGTTGCCGATTGCTGATCGTGTATATGTTAAAGAAAAGAAAGTTGATCAGTCGCAGATTATGCTTGGGTTCCCTGGACTTGCCTACAACAGCAAACAGGAAGATGTTTTGGACGTTCTCTCGACGATATTTGGCGGGGCAATGAGTTCTCGCCTGTTCATTGAGGTGCGCGAACGACGTGGACTTGCGTATATGATCAGGAGCGGTGGAACATTCTTTCGTGATACCGGAGCCGTGTATGTGCAGGCAGGCCTCGACCCGGTTCGTATGCCCGAAGCTATCAGGGTTATTAAAGAGCAGATTCAAAAAATGAAAGATGAAAAAGTAACTGAAAAAGAGCTTGAGGATGCTAAAAATAATATTGCCGGTGGCATAGCGCTCACCATGGAAGACTCGCATAATCAGGCAAATTGGTTTGCTGAAGAATTTATTTTTGCCAATAAAATTGAAACTCAAGAAGAAAAAATTAAGAAGATTAGAAAAGTAACTGCAGAGCAAATTCAGAAACTAGCCCAAGAACTGTTTGATTTTGATCAAATGCGCATAGCAGCAATTTCGCCTATTACCAAAGAAAAATTAGTTGCAATGCTCAAATAAAATTCTCCGTATGGAAACTACCTCGAGACCGCTCTATCTATTTGCAAATTGGAAAATGTACCTGGACTACGAGGAAAGCCTTGCTTTAGCTCGTAGTTTAGAATCGCAGCGTGATTTGCCCCAAGAACTTGCTTTAGCAGTGTTTCCGAGCGCATTGGCTTTTGCTGGTGTCCAGCGCGCGCTCGCTGGAACTACGGTTAAGACGGGCGCTCAAAATATTCATTGGCTTGATAAAGGTGGGTATACCGGTGAAGTTTCTGCGCATATGTATCAGGGGTTAGGGGCGGAGTATGCGCTCATCGGACATTCTGAACGTCGTCATTTGTGTGGTGAAACTAATCATGATGTGCGTCAAAAAATGGAAGCAGCACTCTTGTCCGGACTTGCGCCAGTTCTCTGTGTTGGCGAAACAACGCAGGAACGTGAGGCGGGTCAAGAAACAGAAGTTGTAGAAGCACAGCTTCGCGCAGCGTATGAAGAGATTGCTTGGCCAGCTGGAAGACCTATTGTTATTGCCTATGAACCAGTATGGGCAATTGGTACCGGCATGGCATGCGATGCTGAAGAAGCAGGGCGTATGCATACGATGATCAATACATTTGTACGGGCACTTTTGCCGGAGGGTGAAAGTAGTATTTTGTACGGCGGCAGCGTGCGCCCTGAGAATGTGCTTGAATATTTTAGGCAGCCCCACGTGAGTGGAGTGTTGGTCGGCGGGGCTTCTGTAAAACCAGAAAGTTGGAATGGGATCGTGACTCAAATCAAGACACTGTTTTAATTGCTCTGTATGCTTTTTATTTTATTGATCGGTGTTCTAGTTTTGAGTCTGGGGGGTATAGGCTATATTATAGCCCGTCATTTTCCTCAGCTGTCTAATTTGGATGTCCAGGGTCTCCCCGAAGAACAGGCCGCTCGTAAAAAACGAGAAATTATTGGCAAACGAGTTGATGAACAGGCGCGAAATTTTCAGACAGTCCTAGGTAAGCGCTTGCAACCACTGGCAACGCCCTGGCGTAAAATACAATTGCGTTTTAGAGTGTATGTCGGCAAAATGGAACGTTTATGGCACCACGAAGAAGCGGTTAAAAAAGCAGCTAACCCACCAGAGCCGTTGAACAATGTTGATAAGGAACAAAAATTAGGTGAACTCATCCAGGAAGGTGTTAATAGTCTTAATCATGAACATTACGAACAGGCTGAAGAGTCTTTTATTGCTGCTATCAAAATTGACCAAAATTCTACAGCGGCATATCGTGGTTTAGCCGATACGTATTTTGCTAAAGAAAATTTTACTGAAGCCAAAGAGACCTATCGTTTTTTGCTCCAGATGGAACCAGATAACGATAGTGTCCTCGCTAAGCTCGGAGAAATTGCTGAGCAGCAGGGTAATACACAAGAGGCAATTGAGTGTTACCAGCAAGCGGTGATCATTAACGATCTTTTGTCCCCACGGTTTTATCACCTCGCTGAACTCCTTCTTAAAGTGAAAGAACCAGGTGCTGCGCTCGAGGCGATTCAATCAGCTTTGGAGCTGGAACCTAAGAATCCAAAATATCTTGACTTATTAATTGAAGTTGCTATACTATTGAACGACAAGAAACTAGCCTCAGAAGTCTATAAGGAACTTAGGCTTGTTAACCCGGAAAACCAAAAATTGGAAAGTTTTAAGATCCGAATCGAAGAATTGTAATTTTTGGGCAGTTACCCAAGCGGTCAACGGGGGCAGACTGTAAATCTGCTGGCTCAGCCTTCCAAGGTTCGAATCCTTGACTGCCCACACCGGTGAGTGGTGAAAATACTCATGTATACCATGCCGCCTTAGCTCAGCTGGTAGAGCAGCTGTTTTGTAAACAGCAGGTCGTCGGTCCGAGCCCGACAGGCGGCTCCAATAACAATTGAGAAAGAATGCCGATGTAGCTCAGTTGGTAGAGCACGTCCATGGTAAGGACGGGGTCAGCGGTTCAAATCCGCTCATCGGCTCTAGTATAAAATCGCCGTAAGGCGATTTTATTTTTAGCTTCAATGGGCTAAATCCATATTTTAGTGTATACTGTAAGCAAGTCTATAAACTACGTCTTTAAAAAATAATTGATTTATGGAGGTGCCCCAATCAGAACAGTCGTTGCAGCCAGCCAGGCGCAGGCGTTTTGTTATGGTAGCGGCTTTGGTAACATTTGTTACAGGTCTTTTTGTTGTCGGGTTAGTTGTTTTTTTTACGCGTCTTTACCCTGCTGATTTGTCCCGCGCGGCGACAATCACTTGGACTGGTGAGGCGGGGGATGGTAAATGGGAAACTGCTGGCAACTGGAGCGGGTCAGCTGTTCCTACTGCTTCTGATGATGTGACGATAGTCTCAACCAGCACTTTAATTACTGTAACACTTTCCTCCGGACAGACAGCTGATTTCAGTTCACTAACTGTCGGAGGGGATGTTTTGCAAACTACTTTTGTGCTTGAGGGTAACATTGGTACTGGTGGGAACATCATTTTGGGAAATGCAGGTATTTTGGAACAAAAAAATCTTGTTACTCAAACGGTTAGCGGTACTTTGACTATACAGAGCGGCGGAACATTAACGCATACTGGTAACACGAGCGAACAAAGTTACATTATCAACTTGGTCGCTCAAACCATTGATCTGCAGGCCGGTGGTACCATTAGCGTGACCGGCAAAGGTTATGGTATGGCAAATTCGGGTCCTGGCTACGGCATTACTCAGTCTAATGAAGGTGTGATGTATGCTGGCGGCGGTGCGCATGGTGGAAATGGTGCAACAAATAATTTATCACCTGGTGGCGTAGCTTATTGCACAGTGACTAATATTACTACAATGGGTTCACCGGGCGGGCTCGCGGGGGGTGAATCGTTTAGTCCTGGTCATGGGGCAGGAGGTGGTTTAGCTGTACTGCGTTCGGTTGCAACAACAACTTTAAGTGGATCAATAGAAGCTTCAGGGGCGGCTGGTGCAACTCTGATTGATAATACGTATAGTAGCGGTGGTGGTGGGGGCGGTGTCCGAATTACTGCTGGAAAAGGAATTGCGGGGACTCCAACTGCGATAACAGCGGACGGGGGAGCTGGTTTTGGCGAGGCTTCTGTTGCGGGTGGTGGTGGATGTATTCAATTGTCCTATCACACTTCAAATACGGTTACAGCGCTGAGCGACACTGTAACTGTTGACGCTGGAGATGCTATTATGGGTGAAGGTCACACGGCTGGCTTATTTTACGTTGCGCAAACTAATACGGTGCCAACTACAGCTGTCACTAGCGTCGTGCAGTCAAATACCTCAACGGTTACCTTTGTCGCCAGCGTTACTGATGTTGATTTAGATGGTACGAGTCTCATAGTTGAACATTCATTAGATGGTGTGAATTGGGCCTCTTCAACACTTGGCAGCGTTACCGCCAGCCAAGGGTCGGTGAGTACTTCAACTGGTCGTATTTCGGGTATCGCCACGACTATTTCTACCACAACCCTAACGGCAGTTTGGAATGTTGGAGTTGATGCGCCTACGATCACAACCTCGACTGCGTATATGCGTTTTGTTCCAACCGACGGCGTGCTTGTTGGGTCCGTCGCTACCTCGACAGTCTTTACTATCGTAACAATTCCACCAAGTGATTTTACTATTACCAGTGTCACTGACCATGAAGCAAATTTTACTTGGACTGCAAGCACTTCTTTTTCCAGTTATTATATTCAAGATGCTGATGCCGCGTTTTCTTCCGATTGGATTGCAGCCAGTCCATATCAATTAACTAATTTGACCTGTGGAACTGCCTATAGCTTCTCGATCAAGGGAAAAAGCGCTGTTGATGTAGAAACATCTTTTTCTTCTAGTATTGCAACTACAACACTTAATTGCGGGCCGTCATTTTCAGTGGGCGGTGGTGGTGGAAGTGCTGCTCCTGCTGGAGACTCAGCTGCAGCTCCCGCTCCCGTTGCGCCTGCCCCAACTCCTACTGATCAGCCAAGTCCAGTACCGGCTCCCGCCCCAACCCCAGTATCACAACTTGATTTTTTACTACCGAGTATTCAGAGTGAAATACCTTTGAACATTCCACTTCCTTCGGTGCCGCTTGTCCTCACTCCTCCCGTAATTGACCTCCCGCCTCAGCCTCCTGCTCCACTAGCAGACAACCTTTTTCCTTCGGTTCCTGTACTTCGCGAGCAAGTAGAAAAAATCCTGCAGCAAGAAGCTAAGATTAACGAAGCAATTGCGGAGACGGCTCAAGTATTTACTCCGCCACTAAGAACGGCAAGTCCGGTAACGATTGGATCGGAAGCGCATACCGTGACCGTTGCTGAAGCTTCGCCTGAACGCATAATCTTTACGTTGCGCTCCACCCCTATTACTTTAATGCTTAAAAACGGTGAAGAACGGGAAGCAGATACCAATGGGGACAAAATTCCGGATGTTTTAGTTGTGTACAAGGGCTTTTTAGACGATAAACCCCTTTTGTCGCTGGCTCCACTTATTGACCAGGCTGCTGCAACCGCCCCTTTTGCTATCAATAATGGGGCATTGCAGACCGGCTCAGCCGACGTTACTTTGTTATTTAATAGCTCTAATGTTCGGGCAATCCAGGTTTCTAATTTTGCGAACTTTGCTTCAAGTACTTATTTTTCGTTTGCATCCTCAACCCGTTGGCGTTTACCTCAGCAAGCCGGGGTTGCTACAGTGCATGTACGTCTTTTTAAAAATGACGGTACCGTATTTGGTCTAACGGACAGTATTTTTGTCCGCCCAGTTGCAATCGCTAATTGGTCTACATTAGTTGCTAAAACTAAAGCTCCAGCTAAAATAGTGTTTAAACTCAATCTCAAGATGGGGAGTAAAAATACAGAAGTACGTTTACTCCAGACCCTACTTCAGGGTGAAGGTTTCTATCCCCCTAAACAAGCAGTGACCGGTAATTTTCAACAAGTAACCCGGGCAGCAGTTGTTGCTTTGCAAAAGAAATATGGTCTTGTTCCGATAGGTGAGGTCGGGCCGCAAACGAGAGCGCTGCTTAACACCATCGTTGGTCAGAAAAAATACTAATAAAAAAATTGAGCGTACTACACGCTCAATTTTTTTATTAGATTTTTAGGGGTAACCATTGACTTTTTGGTAAAAATATGCTTACATAAGGCTAAATTATTGCTGGAGGAAAACGATGTCGATGCCAAGGGATCTTGTTCTGGTTCGCCACGGCGAATCAGAGGGTAACGTGGCTGTGAAAGCTTCAAAGAAGAAGGGTGACGACCGTCACTACACGGAGGAGTTTCTGC
>CAZECR010000028.1:0-4198 GCA_964510495.1 uncultured Gammaproteobacteria bacterium | reverse complement strand
GTGAAAGCTTCAAAGAAGAAGGGTGACGACCGTCACTACACGGAGGAGTTTCTGCAGCGTCACAGTTCCAGATGGCGTCTCAGCGACAAGGGAATTCGCGACGCTGAAGCTGCGGGTGCCTGGCTTCGAGGCAACATGCCGTCCTTCGATCGTTGCTACACCAGCGAATACATCCGGGCACTCGAGACCGCAGCCCATCTCGGCCTCAAGGGTGCTGCCTGGCTGCGCGAACTCTACCTGCGCGAGCGGGATCGGGGGCTCCTCGATGTCGTGCCGTATAGCGTGCTCACCACCGAGTACGCCAGCGAGCTCGAGCGATGGGACCGCAGCACCCTGTTCTGGAAGCCGCCAGGCGGCGAGTCGGTGGCAGATGTCAACATGCGAATCGATCGCGTGCTGGGCACGCTCCACCGGGAGTGCGAGGGCAAGCGCGTCGTGATCGTCTGTCACGGCGAGGTGATGTGGGCCTTTCGGATGCGCCTCGAACGTATGCCGACCGAGGAATGGATCAGACTCGATACCTCGAAGGACGAGGCCGACAAGATCCATAACGGGCAGATCATCCACTACTCGCGCTCCAACCCGGAGAACGGCGAGATCTCGCCCTACCTCAGCTGGATGCGGATGATCCGCGCGGGCGACGAGAACTTCTCGCGAGAGTGGCGCGAGATCCGTCGACCCAAGTTCTCGAACGACGATCTCCTGTCCATCGTCGGCCAGGTACCGCGCCTCATCAATCAGTGATCCATCGATCACGTCAAAGCCCGAAAACCTTCGCACAAAGGTGAGTAGGGCTTCTTCTTTTTTGAATAAAGGTAGTTTGATCTTTATAAGATTAAGGCGTACACTTGTTGGTGTAAAAAGTATTTTTAAAAATACTGTGCTATGAAAAAATTTATCCAAAAAAACGTTTTGTATGTCGCCTTTGGTCAGGCGTTTGTGGCCATGATGACGAGTTTGTATTTTAGTGAAGTCATGAAGTTGCCGCCGTGCCTGCTGTGCTGGTATCAGCGCATTGCCATGTATCCGCTGGTGGTTATTTTATTGGTAGGTTTTGTTGAAAAAGATGCCAAGGTTGTTCGCTACGCATTACCATTCTCATTGGCGGGATTGGGAATTTCGATCTATCACAATTTATTGTATTACGGGATTATACCCGAGAGCCTTGCTCCGTGTACCCTTGGAGTTTCGTGCACGACGAAATTTTTTGAATGGTTCGGTTTTGTCACTATTCCATTTCTTTCATTCGTGGCGTTTACGATTATCACAATCTGTTTAATTATCGCGGCTACGTATAAAAAAGAACCGAATCTTGAACCAGCCGCAGTTTAAAACCGAAATTAAAAAACTCACCTTTAGTAGGGTGAGTTTTTTAGTATAGTGCGTTTGTCCACTCCGCCCTATCACTGGCCTAAAGTATTTTGAGACAAGTGATAGAGCGGACGGAGTGGGAAGTCCTCCGCCGCGTCCGTGGGGAAGACAGGGGAGGTGCGCTAGTGTGCGACGCGCCTCAGGAGACCGCCGAGAGCGATGGCGGCCATGATCATGGCCGCCCAGAGAACGCACCACTGGGCCTGGGTGAACCAGATGTTTGTGCGGCGGATCTTGCGCGTGTCACTGGAGTGACGCACGGGTACGGTCGCCGCCAGAGCGATGGTGGGGAGAGGTGCTGTGGCCGCGGGCATCTGCCGGGTGGCTAGGATGGGCATCGGCCGGGTAGAGGATAGCTCTTGCATCCTCTGCCTCAGTTTCTCCACGGCCTCATCTTCGATCACATCGGTCTTGTGCTTGGGATTGACCGTCGTCATGAGCTGCGTCTGGGCGGTCGTGCTGACCTCGACGCGCCCCAACTGCTGGGTCTCACGTCCCTGGACGTACAGGCGCGGCGGGGGCTCGGTGGCCTCGACGTTCTCTCCTCCCAGGGGGAAGTAGTAGTCGGGCTCGCCCGGGCCCTTCCTGTTGCTGTACAGTTTAGTGAGGCGCTTGATCGGTCCGGTCTGGTCGTCGGCCATGGGTAAACCCCCTCTGGATATGAACGGAGTGTTTTTGGAATCGTAGCGGTGGACTCGACTAACGAGCGTTAACCAAGTTCACCGCTCAGATCGTGCTTCAATGAGCATGTATCAAATTAATGGGGCTATTACAGCTTCATAATTCGACAAGCGAGCATAGCACAAAATAGGGGTTTTGTCAAGACCCTTTTGGGTTATTTTGGCTAAAATTAGCCATTTAGATATTTTTAAATAGTAAGAATGCTCATTTTTTATTCTTAAAAAACACAATGCCCACTAGGATGAGCGATTTTTCTTGAGGAGGTTTACTTTTGGTGTTAGAATACGAGTCTAGAATATATTTTTATTGTTATGCGAGGAAATCCTGAAGCTCACCACATTCCTGAAGCAAAAAATTCTCAACCTCAACATTATTATGAAGTTTTAGGTGTTGAACTGTTTGCTTCACCAGAAGAAGTGAAACAAGCCTATCGCACTATTGCCAAAGCGGCCCACCCTGATAAACATACAGATAAATCTGCGGTTGAACAAAAGAGGATGGAAGAATTGTTCAAAGAAGCAGGAGAAGCATATAAATGCTTAATGGATGATGCAAAACGAAAAGAATACAATATTGCCTTGGCCGAAAAGTTAACTCAAAAAATCGTACATGAATGGGAAAATGGTCCAGGAAAAGTATTTAATTATAAACCGAGTAATTACGATACGCTTCCTAAAGATGAGCAGGCTTTTTTTGAAGAGCATTTCACGAGCGAGTCCAGCCAAGAAAAAGCAACGGCAATGATGCAAGAACTGGGGTTTAATCGTCCACTAAAAATTGAAGAACGTTTTTCAGGGCATGAGTTTGTTACCACACATGACAACGACGCTGGTACGTCGCTGGTTTTTTCCGGACAAAAAATGGAACAGTATTCCCGGGGAATTGTACGGGCTCTTAAAAGAATTAAGGATGTTTGGGGTGAAGAAGGTGGGGTAAGTGAAAAACTTAATTTGCGTGAAAAAATCCGAGATTATCTATCAGGAGCACTCCGTGATTATTTTACAACAAATGCTGCTGAGTATAGTAAAGAAGCTGAAGCCGCTTTTTTAACTTCAGAGGGAAATAAACAGTTCCGTGAACTTTTGCTCAAACGGGATAAGCTGGTTAACATGCTTGAGTTATATAAACCTGAAGACAAGAAAGATCAGGCTAAGAAACAGACCGCAATTAATATGCTGAATGCAATTGGACGACAATAATTTTTATTTTTATGCCGAAACTTTTTGTCGACAAAACAATCGAAATCAACGCGCCGGCTACGAAAGTTTGGGATGCACTTACCAACCCTGCGTGTACTGCGGTGTGGGCACAAGAATTTTCGAGCGGCGGGCCCACGTTCCATATTGAATCTGCTTGGGGCATGGGGGACAGGGTAGAATGGAAAGCCGAGGACGGCACAGTAATTGTGGAAGGGAATGTTACCAAGCTCGAGCCACTTAAACTGCTTCGCTACACTGTCGCTGATACGCGCAGTGAAAAAATGAAATTTTCCGAAGACGATGGTATTACCTATGAGCTCCATGAAAATCTTGGAGTAACGATGCTGCATATTTTGCACGGAGATTTTTCCGTCTTACCCGAGGGCGAAAAGTATTGCCGTATGTCTGCTGAAATCTGGGAACGTGTTTTGCCAAAAATTAAAGAGTTAGCCGAGCACTCGACAAAGTAAAGCGGCAGGGTTACAGTGCCTAAAGGGGATTTATTCTTAACGTTAGCAATATGATGAATAACAATCTTACCGCTACCAATACCGTAGTTTTTAATGCTCCTGTTGAAAAAGTGTGGGATGCACTCGTTAACCCGGAAAAAATTAAACAATATCTTTTTGGAACGAACGCTGTTTCGGATTGGAAAGAAGGCAGTGATTTATTTTTCCGCGGCGAGTACAATGACCAAACCTACGAAGACAAAGCGAAAATCATCACCCTTCAGCCAAATAAAAAATTTGAATATACGTACTGGAGCGCTTTCTCAAAGTTGCCTGATGTACCGGAAAATTATAGTCACCTGACGTTTGAGCTGGAAGGTAACGGCGACACCACGACGCTTACGTATACGCAAACTGGCTTTGCGAACGAAGACGGACGCGATCATTCGGTGAAGAATTGGGAAAGTGTGATGGAGGGGATGAAGAAGGTGGTGGAAG
>CAZECR010000027.1:0-15127 GCA_964510495.1 uncultured Gammaproteobacteria bacterium | reverse complement strand
GTCGGGGTATTTTTAGTATCAAATAGAGCCGTACAACCAATCGCTCCTTCACGACAGAGGTAATTAAATCCGGTGAGATCAAAAGTCTTATTGTTTGGGTCTTTATATTCCATACAACCAAGCGCCTCGCCTGGTAGATTGTCATTTACATTACTGTCACAAACCGCATCAACTTTGAGAGTATTTTTAACAAGATAAATATAATCTTTTACTTCAACTAAACGGATATTATCGAGGTATATCCTAGCATTACCTTGATTTTTAAAGGCAAGCACGCCATTTTGGGTGGCACCTGTATACTCAATCGGGCCAACATGATACTGATTCCAGGTGTCCCCTACACCAACGGTTCCAAAATCTTTTGAATTAGCGCCATCGGTGCCAGCAAGACTGATTGTTAGTGATTGGCCGTCGCCTTTAGCCCAGAACGTAAGATCATAACTCTTGCCGGCGGTAAGACTAATATCACGAGTAAGCGCTGAAGTGCCTGAAAAACCTAAAGAGTGCTCACCGACATGAGTAGATTCATTCGAGATTTGGACACCAGCTGGTTTCCAAGGAGCTACAACAGAGGTACCACTTTCAAAAGTATCATTTACGATTTCGCGAATATTATTACCGGCATTGCCTTTATATGCTCGACAGGTATTGGCCGCAGCTTGACACGAACGACTTGCTCCAGCGGTGTTCTCAACGCCGTTTGGTAAACCGTAGTAAAAACAAGAGCCATTTTTATATTCACCACCCTGCAGACAGACCTGACACTGATTATTGCCCCAGAAACCTTTCTTAGTATCACAAGTAGCCTGATCGTACGACGTAGCAACAAGCTCGCTGTTATTCAAGCGGTACGGAGTACAAGAATTGGTAACTGGAATTGTTTTTGAAAGTAATCGATAATAAACTGCGCCCGCGTCATCGTTAAACTGACGACAGTCTGCGTCTGCTTGTCCAGCTTTGTAGAGTGTTTCGTTACAAATCTTGTCATACGTAGCAGCATCGCTGTCTGTGCGGTAGAAATACTTAGGACCACCCGTTTCATCCTTGGACAAGGTGTATACTTTTAACTGATACCCACCCACAGTAGAGCCTTCGTAGGTAATGAAATTCTTTTGAATATTGACATCGGGTGTGGCGCACGGGCGAAGATACGAATAATGTTCTACATTCTCAACTGACCCAAGGGTGGTGCTTAGGTTAGTAAAACTACTACAGCCTTCTTCCTGAGCGGTACAGGTGGAACCAGAAGCTGGTATGATATACGAAACATCCTGACCAACCGAATAGCTACTTGGCATTTCGCGATATCCCGCATACCCAACACATTTTGCATCACACTGATCGTTCCAGACAATCTGGTTATCGATTACTTCGGCGGCTTTAAAACGCCCAGGAATACGCGTACCCCCATTGGCCGGAGCATACCAGTTGCAACTAACTTCATCAGGAATACAGGCACCCGCGTAGTTACTGCACTGAGCATTCGGCGTAAGACGGGCTAGATCAGCAGTGGTTTCTGGATAATCAACTTGTTTCGTAGCTCGGTTGGTATCGTAGCAGCCTAAATAATCCGGCGCTTTCTTCAGATAGAGATTGCTTGAAGTATTGGAAGCTAATTGAAAAGCAGAGCAACCTGCGGAATTAGCGCTACAGCTTGTTGAAACTTGGTTATTAAAGTAGGCACCATTGTTTACGTACCCGACCGCGCTGTCAGGACCAGCTACATCCTGCCAATTTCCTTGGGCATCCTGAGACAAACTGTATGCCGTACAACCAACTGTATCTTTCGTACAAGAACTCGTATCAAGACTACGGTAGACATAGGCGCGCTGGGCACCAGTGGCATCTTGGAAAGATTGACAGGTGCGGAACTGGGCATCACAGCTATCTGCTGCAAAATTCCAGCTATTTTGTTCACGTGTACAATAACCATAATTACTACAACTGCCATCTTTATTATAAGCAACACAACTTGTAAGGTCGACGCATTCCTCAAGGCGATCCGGAGCGTCGCTGCTTAACAAATTTGCTCCATAACCAAGCGCGCTGCAACGAGCAGCAGGGGCTTTAATTACCCAATTTGGGTCAATAAGATGACAAAATGGCTTAGAAATTGGGTCGTAGTTGATACCAACAATTGCGCCAGTAGTATCAGTAATGTAATTACAATCATTAAAGCCCTTAACTACGGTTCCAAGTGTCCATGGGTTATCCGGATCGCTCTGACTAGCGGCAAGTTCAAAACCAAGCGGTAAAATACGCGCCTGACGCAGAACTTTGATGTTAGAATAACAATATGCCTTGTTATAGCAGTTAATATCAGCGTTATCAGCCGGCCGGCTTGGAGGAATTAATTTATAGTCTGGATGTAACCAACCTTTATCCAATGCTTGCTGAATGGTAGTTGGATTTCCATTACCAACTTCTTGAGCAGCCTGAACCAAACCGCTATCAGCACGACAATTATAGAGTCCAGGAGCAGAGGGGCAGCTATTGAGCTGGCTGAGGATATTATATTGATCAACCGAATTAGTATTAACAGTCAAGAATGCATTAAAGAGCTGTTCAGCCTGCCGGCGACCACCCGATACCCCGCTATCTGCATAATTTCCAACTCCGCTACTAATTTGAGTACAGGCGTCTCCCCCCGCACCTCCAACGCAGAGACCGAATGGCAAAATACCTTTTTGTTGAAAGTTTTTAAGTACGGTACCTGAGAGGGTTGTTAGAAAGAAGTTGGCGAGTGCTCCAGGAAGATTTTTATAATTACCCGAATTAATGGCTGCCGTTATCTGGTCCCCGCTCTTATCGATTTGTTTTGAATTACCAGTAGCCTTAAATTCTTCACCAATAACTGCTGCTGGTGTCTGAATATCACCAGAAATGGTTGTTTTTTTATCAATAAAACCTTGGTTAGCAATACGCTCTGAATTGGCAGCGTTGACCGCGGCGGCCGTACGCTCGTTCAACTTCGCTGTAGCAGCCAATTGAATACCAAGACCCGTTTGATCAACTTGAAAGGCTGAATTAAATTGCTGTTCAATTGACCCAGCAGTTGCCGTGAATTTACTTCTCCAGGCATCGGCGCTCCAATTCTTTTGAAAATCAGTAAACGTACAAGCAGGCTTACTGGTAGGATCGCTGGTTGTTCCACCTGACAAGTTGACACGCAAACCAACTTTCATCGCTAAATCAAGCTTGGGGTCTGGAATACTACACAAATTAAAACCGGCCCCTCTACTTAATTCTTCAATACCATGACCCAAAGCATCGTTACCGACATTTTTAAGATAGTCGCCAAAACTTTTGGTTTGCGCAAAAGGACTTTGACCTTTGCCACCACTCGCGAGCCAAACTGCGGAATCATAGGCCACTTTTCTGAGGACATACGAAACCACAGTACTAGCCGCTGCTTGCACCGCAACTTTTAGACCCTCTAAAATTTCATCCTTGATCTTAAAGGCATTCTCAATCGGGTTTGCCGTAATGATAACCGGGATAGTTGCTTTGGCCGGCTCAGGAAAACTGAAGGAACCCACCAAACTGACAAAAGCGACCACGGCAAGCATGCCGACCAAACTCATTTTTTTAAATAGAGACATACCAGACGTACGGTCAAAGAAAAATTAAGGTTGAGTACTTGTTGCCGACGCTCTAATTGCAGCGAAGGCTTCGGCTGTGCTCGAAGCACTCATTGCTTCAGCCACAGTAGACAATAAATCGGCGTCAGATACTTTTTTAAGATCAGCTTCCGCAACCCCCGCTTGCAGGAGCATCGCTCTAATTTGAGCCGGGTCCTGAAGCGCAGCGGCAAAAGCGGCAGGGGTTAAACCTTCTGGTGGTTCGGTCGCAACTACTGGAGTAGAAGAAACCACTCCGGCTGATGATGCTGTTGTAGCATCAGTACACTCACCTTTAGGACAAAGCGCCAGACCCTCGGTAATAACCTGTTTATCACTCATGCCGTAGCTAAAGGTGTCATACAAATAAGGACTGGTGCCATACACATATAATTCATCAAAATCATTCAACTCGTCATGGTCAGTATCACGATAGCGAAGTGCGTCAGGAGTATTTATATCGTTTTTAAGTGTATTTGGAATAGTATTGTTGAGTGCAAACGGGGCGTATAAATTATTACGAATTTGAAGAAAACCCAAACCAACTGCCACAACAGCAAAAACGAGCAGTAGGGAGAACCCAATTTTCTGCTCTTTGGTTAAGGTACTGACAGAACCATCATTCTGAGGCGCGTCTGGCATAAGTGGCCTCGTTCAATTAAAATGAAACTACACTGAGTATAGCACATTTTTCAAAACGCTGTAAGTGGATAACGCTTACTTAAGTCGCAGGGCAAGCGCTTTCCAATTTGGAACAGATAATTCCTGGGCTCGTACGTTTCGATCCAGTCCCAATTCTTCAAAAAGAGCAGCCAAAACACCTGGGCCTTTTTCTTTAAACACCGGAGTTAGATTTTTAAATAAAAGCTTACGGCGATTGGCGAAACCGGCCTTAACCAGGTTAAAAAAAGTCTTTTCGAAAGCAACATCACGAGCTTCATGGCGTGGAGTAATCTTGAGAAGAGCAGAATCAACACCTGGAACTGGCCAAAACGAGGAACGTGGCACCTTGAGCAGATATTCAGTGTCTGCGTAATACTGTACTGAGATAGCAAGAAGTGACATATCCCCCGGTCTAGCACAGATACGCTCCGCAACTTCATGTTGCACCATAAAAACCATACTTTGGGGCAAAACTTTTGCTTCCAAAAACATACGGATAACCGGTGAAGTAATTTGATACGGTAAATTGGCAATCACGCGATACTTTTCTGGCGGCGCAAACTGATGCAAAGCATTCCCCCAAACTATTTCAATATTTGGACGCTGTTTTTGCTGCTTCTTCCAATAGGGTTCTAATTTTTTTTCAATTTCATAGGCAATAACTTTCCCAACTTTTTCGGACAATGGTAAGGTGAGCACGCCAAAACCCGGACCGATTTCGATAATCGTATCCTCGGTTCCCACATCCTCCGCAAGCATGCGCTCGATCGGCGCCTGATCAACTAAATAATTCTGGCCATACCGACGGGAGGGTGTGAGACTGTAGCTCCGACAGAGTCGTTCAAGCTCAGTAGCAGAAAGAAATTGAACCATATTACTTTATTTTTAGCGCGCCTTGTCTCAAAATTTCTATTGTTCCCGTCACTACGCTTACAATCGTTGTGGGTAATTCTTGAGGCAGCATTCCAGCATCTACCAATGCATCAGGCTGAACACTTTGGGAAGCAAACATACGTTCAATTGCTGCGGGATCGTATAATTCCCCTGCCCCAGAAAGATTAGCCGAAGTAGCAACTAGGGGCTTTTGAAGCAACGTGGTGATTTTTTCTAAAAAAGGAAATGGAGTTACCCGAACGGCAACTGTGCCGTCGCGCGAAACAACACCTTGTGCGAGATTATGAGCAGGATCATTTTTGTATTCACCGACTATCGTAAGAGCGCCCGGCCAAAATTTGGTAGCCAATCCTTCAAGAACATCATTCCACAAAATGTATTCACGTGCTTTTTCAACCGTTGGCACTACAACCAATAGTGGCTTTTCACTCGGGCGGCCTTTTATTTTAAAGATAACGTCAACAGCCGATTGGTTAGTTGCGTCACACCCGAGACCATACGTTGTTTCGGTTGGAAAAATAATAGTTCTGCCTTGTTCAAGGAATTCTAGAATCGCAGTAAAATTTTTATTATCGAGCAGCTCCATACAAAAGTACTATTGTTTTAGCCAGCGCAAATACGCTTCTGATAAAGGAAGTAATTCACCTTCAAGGACACTTTCGGGGTCAGTCGATTCATACTCCGTACGGTGATCCTTAACTAAATGATATGGATGGAGCACATACGAACGTATCTGGTTCCCCCACTCAGCAGATTTGTACTCACCGCGGAGGTCCTGGCGTTCCTGTGCAAGGCGTTCCTGTTCCAAACGATACAGCTTTGCTTTCAAAATTTTCATGGCTGTTTCTTTGTTCTGTTGTTGCGAGCGTTCGTTTTGACATGATACGCTGATGCCGGTTGGGATATGCACAATACGCACTGCTGAATACGTGGTGTTCACACTCTGCCCACCTTTACCACCCGACATAAACGTGTCGATACGCAAATCTTTTGGTTCAATAGTGATATTTATCTCATCATCAATTTCCGGTAAAACTTCAATCAACGCAAATGACGTGTGGCGCATTTTTTCAGCATCAAACGGCGAAATGCGAACGAGGCGGTGCACACCGTGTTCGCTTTTGAGATACCCAAAAGCGTAGCGGCCCGTCACTTCAAAGGTGATGGATTTGTATCCGGCTTCAGCACCGCGCGACTCATCAATAATACGTGTTTTGTATCCCCGTTCTTCACAAAAACGAAATACCATCCGGAGGAGCATCTCTACCCAGTCCTGGGCCTCAGTTCCACCACTCCCGGCATGCATGGAGATAATTGCATTCTTGCTATCGTACGGACCATTGAGGAGCAAATAAAATTCGTAGTCACTAAATTCCTTTTGTAATTTTTTAAATTCAGTTTCAATTTCGTGTTTAATTGAAGCGTCTTCGGAATGAGCAAGCTCAAGAAGGTCAGATACTTTTTTGTTGAGCTCAGACCACTTCTCTACTTCGCTTTTGATATCTTGATAATCTTGACTTACCGCCTGGGCATTTTCCGGGGTATTCCAAAAATCCGGTGCATTCATCTGCTCGGCTAACTGGTCCATTTTTGCCTTTAAATCCGTTATTTTCAGCAGGCTCATGGTTTCGTGAATTTTTTGCTGCAGTTCCTTAAGTTCTTCCATAAAAATGTATATCGACCTCATTCTAACCTACTTTAGACCCTTTGACAATTACACTATTTTAGGCTATGTTGACTTGAGGAGGCTCCCATGGCAAAACAGCTGTCTCGTGCCATCCGGCGTTTGCCCGGGTACCTAGTTCTGGGGTTGCTATACGCAACAGCGTTTGTCTTTATTTTCCTTTTCGACCACCCCAAAAGGAGGGCGGCGTAATGATAGACTTCGCACCCATCGTGGAAGAAGCCAAGCAACAGTGGAGCAACCATGCTCCGGGAATCGCTCGACTGGCAGGTACAGGTCTCATCTATACCTGCAAGGTGGTCCTGAACCCACTGCTGCGGCTGGTATTTCCGGAGTGCCGCATTGATCAGCGGAACTACGCTCCAGCGCAGGACTTTCCTCGTATTGCGCGGGCGGTCAACCGAGCTAGCAAGCTCGCAGCTCGGTTCAAGAGCTTCAATCCCACCACTCGTTCAGGGTGAGCGTGAACGACGCAACTAAAGGACGACCCACCCGGGTCGCCTTCTTCTTTTTTAAACAAATTATAAAAAACTACCGGCTGTTTACCGGTAGTTTTAAATCTGACTAAATTGACGGTCCTTTTATTCTAATACATTCCACCCATTCCCCCGCCCATACCACCACCCATTGGCGGCATTGCTGGCTCGTCTTTCTTCGGCAGGTCAGTAATAATTGCTTCAGTGGTCAGGAACATACCGGCAATTGAAGCCGCATTCTGAAGCGCGCTACGCGTAACTTTGGTTGGGTCGATAATACCTTCTTTAATCATGTTCTTGTATTCACCCGTAACAGCATTATAACCCGTGTACATGTCAGCAGATTTTTTAACAGCATCAACCACGATTGAACCATCCACTCCAGCATTCGCTGCAATTTGGCGAAGCGGCTCTTCGAGGGCGCGGCGAAGAATCGCAATTGCAATTGCTTCTTCACCTTCGAGTTTCAATGTTTCTAAGACTTGTACTGCGCGGATAAGAGCAACGCCGCCGCCAGGCACAACGCCTTCTTCAACTGCTGCTTTGGTAGCACCAACCGCGTCTTCAATACGATGCTTCACTTCTTTCATTTCAGTTTCGGTGGCTGCACCAACCCGGATAACAGCTACACCACCAGCCAATTTTGCTAAGCGCTCCTGGAGTTTTTTGGTTTCGTATTCACTATCAGTTTTTTCAATTAAATTGCGAATATAGGCGACACGTTCTTCAACCAATTTCTTATCGCCTTCGCCTTTTACAATTGTGGTATTGTCTTTGGTCGACACTACTTTGTGGGCGTGACCAAGGTCTTCGAGCGTAGCACTATCAAGCTTGAGACCGAGTTCTTCGGTAATTACTTTACCGCCAGTTAAAATAGCAATATCCTGGAGCATTTCTTTGCGAGTGTCCCCGAAACCAGGAGCTTTTACGGCGAGCACGTTAAAGGTGCCGCGTAATTTGTTAAGGACGAGTGTGGTAAGCGCTTCACCTTCAACATCTTCAGCAATGATAACTAATTCTTTTTTACCACTTTGCGCAATTTTTTCGAGGAGCGGCAAAATGTCGTGAATAGATGAAACTTTTTTATCCGTAATTAAAATGTATGGATTCTGGTATTCAGATTCCATGCGTTCAGTATTCGTTACCATATACGGTGAGGCATACCCTTTGTCGAAGCGCATACCCTGCACGACTTCGATTTCCATACCGAAGGACTGGGACTCTTCAACTGTAATAACACCATCTTTACCAACCTGCACCATAGCATCAGCGATCTTTTGACCAATGTCTTTATCGTTGGCAGAAATAGCAGCTACGTTAGCAATTTCATTCTGTTCTACAGGCTTCGAAATTTTTTCTTTTAATTCTTTAACGATTGCTTCAACGCATTTGTCGAGGCCGCGTTTGAGGGCAACCGGGTTCGTGCCAGCTGTTACATTCTTCATGCCTTCGCGGACAATTGCCTGCGCCAAAACAGTCGCGGTAGTTGTACCGTCGCCAACATCGTCATTGGTTTTGCTCGCTACTTCTTTAACAAGTTCAACACCAGCATTCTCGTATTTATCTTCAACTTCTACTTCTTTGGCAACCGTAACACCGTCTTTGGTGATCATGGGTGCGCCATAGCCTTTTTCTAAGACAACGTTGCGTCCTTTAGGACCCAAAGTGACCTTAACAACGTTAGCTAAAATGTTAACACCATTCAAAAGTTTCTGACGAGCTTCGTCACTGAAAATAATTTGTTTTGCCATAGAAGAAAATTTAAAATTTAGTGATTATTCAATTACAGCCAAAATTTTGTCATGCATAACGACGCGGTATTCCTCTTCACTTTTACCTTTACCAAACTTTACTTCTTCAACACCTTCACCCCATTTTGGGGTCAATACTTTATCGCCAACTTTAAGACCGAGTTTAGCAAGGTCTTCGCCATTACCAAGCGATTCAATAATACCATAGACTTTTTTGTCTTTATCGACAGTGTCAGGAAGAACTAAGCCGAAAGTGGTTGTCTCTTCCTCTTGCTGCATTTTGACCAGTACGCGGTTACCCAAGGGGCGGATTTGCATAGGTAAAACATTATATAAATAAAAGATAGTATTTATCACTCATCCAAATAGAGTGATAAATTCTTTCTTCATTCTACCTCATTTTGCAGAGCTGTCAAGTGGATTACCCGGCTTAAAATTACTGCCGTTCAGGGCCAGTCCCCAACCAATAAACCACAGTAATTGTCCGGTTAATAAACTATAGAGCCAGTGATCAAAAAGACCCGCACTACCCAGCACCACAAGTACTACGCCGATGGTATTCTGCTTTTTCCAGCATACATATACTCCGTAACAATAGAGAGCAGCCAAGAGCATACTCATTGGTATCCCCCACTCTGCCACTATCAAAAAATAAATATTGTGGACAGGTTGCAATTCAAAAGCCGTAGCGGCTGGATGTTTGTTTGCCAGGGCAACTGTATAACTACCCGGTCCGACCCCTCGAAGAGGATGCTCATTGATGACGTGCCACGCTTCGCGCAGCTGCCCAGTTCGTTCGTTAATAGAACGGGCTTCCAGACGATTACTGGGGGTAAATCGAGCAAAAAAAAGTGGCTGTAAGATTACTACAAAAAAGAGTGTTACGAACGCATACCACAGGAACTGCTTACCAAGCTCGCGAGATTGGTGCTTGCGATACTGCAAAACAAGCAAAGCAAGACAACCGCAACCGGCAGCAATCCAAGCCCCCCGTGAAAATGAAAGAATGAGACCGGTAAGAACAATCATTTGCCCGGCAGTGACGGCTAATTTTATTTTTGACGACTGAATAGTAGCGTAGATAACGAGGCCAACCACCAGAATAACCGCCAGATATATTCCGAGGGAATTGGGAGAACCAAAGCTACCGTAGGCCCTAAGCCACCGCTGATCACCAAATTCAATCACACTCGCTCCTAGTTCTTTGGCTGTGTGACTGGCCAATCCGAACCATTTATTACCAACCACTTGTTGCGTAAAAAATTGCTCCAGCGCTAAAAAACCTTGCACGACTCCGCCGAGCCAGAGTGCGCCGAGCAGGTGCACCTTGGGTACAACTGTATTTTTAATAAGTGTCGCTAAGCATGCACTAAGGACCAACCACGTTACAAATTGATACGAAACACCTGGATTAGTACTACTCAAAATTACCCACGTTAAAAAACCAAGTGCTCCAAGGCCAAACACCCAAAACGACGGCTTCTTTGCTGCCGCCCGGCCCTGGGTAGCAAGTGGTATAAGGCCGCAGATGATGAGCAGCCCCAAAAGCAGTTCGATGCCATACAAACTTTTTGTTCCATATTCCCATGGCGCACCATTAATGAACGCTGGTTCATAGATAAGCCGTGTTTGCCAGGGTATTAAAAAAAGCACGAGCAAAAGTAGGCACTTAGTTATTTTCTGAAGCATAAGAAATTTTTTTAATCCAGCGTTCATACTGCAGACGACGAGTATCGTGTTCATGGAACTTCAAGATACCATCCGACAAAACAACATTGTTGTCTTTGAGTTCAGCGAGCTCTTTAATTTTTGGAGTAATAGACTGCCATTGCACTTTTTTTGCTTCGTTTTCAATAATTGCTCCGTAAGCAGTGCCCCACATTTTTTCTAAAATAAATTTAAAGAATCTGCCAACCCTGCCTAGCCGAACTTGATGAGTCGTGGTAACTGATAGACCAAGCGTTTGATCCAGATTAGGCAAGTATGTTTTGGTCCATGCGTTAGCTTCTTTAAACCGTGCGGCAAAGGCACCGGCATCATACACGGGAGCCATCTGGTGCAACCAATAAGCAAAATGAATATCATCCGGGCGGACCCGGAGCGATTCCATATTCAGATGATCGGTGTCCACAAAAAACGATAAACACATTCGGCCCGCTGTTTTATTGCCGTACGTCCTGAGACCAAACAAACGTAAAATGCTGTGCGCAAAGAAACGTACCAGCCAAATACGCTGAGGTTCGGTAATGATCAGCACGTCAATATCACTCTCACATGTAGCCGTTTCGCTGCCGACCGAGTTACAGACCAGAATTGCCTTCAAAAATGGCAACCAACAAATAAAGCGGGCGGCGCGCCGGGCTTTTTTGAGCATCTGTTCGGTTGGAACGACATGCTGTTCACGAAGTGCAACCGTACTGCTTCGCCCCGGTAAAAAATAATATCCTCCTTGGGTTTCCCACGCCTTAGTGTTAACAGCATGAAGATATGCACTAAAATCTGCGTATGAAATTTCAGGCGAACACCACAAGTAACTAAATAATTCTTCGAGCGTGAGCGGAAAATCTATCAGGTCAAAATAACTGAGCGTCTGAACAATGGCTCGGTCGAGCGGGTTTGAGAATGACATATCGCTTAACAAAAGTACGCGTATACTACACCAAAAAAAGCTCCCTGAATACAGGAAGCTTTCTCGAAATTTTTAGGAAACGATTTGTCCTTCAATAACGTCCGGTTTCTTTGGCTCATCTGGTTTCATTGGAAGCCCTTTTTTGCGAGCAAGTACATACTGCTGCAGGACCATAAGCATAGTCCCAAAGAACCAGTAGAGCGATAGACCGCCCGGGAGGCTAAAACCGATAATCGCGGTCATAGCCGGCATGAAGTACAGCATTTGCTTATTCATCATCGCCATCATACCTTCGTCTTTACCACCTGCGCCAGCTGTTTTTGGCGGCATACCCTGGCTCATACCACGTGCCTGCAAGTATTGCGCAAGACCAGCGGCAATGGCCAATACATAATTTGGTTTTAAGAGATTGAATAATCCAAGTGATACAGGATTAATTACCCCTGGATTAGCCACAAAGGAATAGAGTGTCTCAGCGATATTGGTCGAAGCCAAGCCGGCTCGAAGCACCGAATACAATGCGATCAAAATTGGAATCTGCAAGAGGAGGGGTAAACACGAGGCAAAAGGATTTACTTTGTTATTTTTATACAATTCCATGGTGGCCTGAGCCAAAGCCTGGCTGTCGGTGCCATGTTTTTTCTTGAGCTCATCGAGTTTAGGCTGTAGTCCCTGGAGTGATTGCTGCGCTTTAATCGACGAAGATGTAAGCGGATAGAGAATCAACCGAATGAGCAAGGTAATAATCAAAATTACCAAACCAACATCGTGCCCTGGCACAATATTATAGAGTTCAATGAAAAGGTTGAAAATTGGCTTATAAAGTACAACGTGAAAGGCAGAAGAAATTGCTGCAAACATAGTTTACAATTGTTGATTTAAAATTATTCTTTAGTTTCGGCTGCTGGTTCGACAGCTTCATCTGTTTTTGTTTCTGGAGCAGTTTCGGTTTTTTCTTCTTCAGCGTCCGGTGCCTGCTCGGTTTCTTCGACTGCTTTTTCAGGAGCACCTTCTTGGATGACGCTAATTTTCCAGCCCGTTAATTCAGAAGCCAGACGAACATTCTGACCGCTGCGTCCAATTGCGAGCGAGAATTGATCAGAAGCAACCAAGACTTTGGCCACCTTACCATCTTCATCGAGTTCAACGTTCAAAACTTTAGCCGGAGAAAGGGCGTGTAAAATATATTTTTTAGCATCTTCGTTGTACTGAATAACATCAATTTTTTCGCCGCCAAGTTCTTCGATAATCGTGGTGATACGACTACCACGCTGACCAATACAAGAACCAATTGGGTCGATAGAGCTATCAGCAGTTGCCACAGCCACTTTGGAGCGGAAACCAGCTTCGCGGGCTAAACCTTTAATTTCAATGACCCCGTCAGCAACTTCAGGAATTTCTTGTTTAAAAATTTCTTTGACCATGCCAACTGAATTACGCGACAAGATAATTTCAGGGCCCCTCATACCCATCTCAACCGCAGCCACATAAAACTTCATGCGGGCTCCAGGGCGATAGTGTTCGTTATAAATCTGATGATCAGTAGGGAGGATGGCAGTGATTTTACCAAGGTCAACCAAAACTTTGCGTCCTTCGACACGCTGAATCGTTCCTTGGATAATCGTTCCTTCTTGGCCTTTGAAGTCGCCAAATACCATCGTGCGTTCGGCTTCGCGAATTTTCTGGATAATAACTTGCTTGGCAGTCTGAGCAGCCATGCGACCAAATTCATGCGTGATCGGGAGTTCGATCTCAATCACATCCCCAAGCTTTACTTTACCCTTAATGATCTTGGCTTCAGCAATCATCATTTCAGTTTTTGGATTGAAGCGCGGCAAATCAGCTGTTTCTTCATCAGTCAATTCACGGTTTTCGTCTTTGGCCTTTTTGCGGCGTTCCACCAATTCTTCTTGGGCTTTTTCTAAAGTTTCTGGGTCAACGTCGGCAACAACAGTTTTGATATCCCATGCCTGCATATCGCCTGTTTCAGGATCAAACTTTACTTTAATATTTTGCTGTTTGTTACCAAAATCCTTGCGATACGCGGCAGCGAGCGCGATTTCGATAGTATCCATGACCGCTTCGTAGGATAAATTCTTTTCGTCACAGAGGGCCTGAATTGCTTTAGTAATCTCGGACATAGTGCGTGTGTTTAGAAGGGTTAATTAGTTATGAGTATAGCAGTTTTTAACAAAAAAGGCCACTTTTATGAAGTGGTCTTACTAGTTAAGAATACTTGATTTTGTCATAACTGTCAAGTAATAAAAACCTTTTACCCTTGACAAAAAGCCTTTTTTAGGCTTCTCTATCTGCTACCGTCGCGTTTGCGACAGGAGGTGATGTATGTGGAGATTGGTTGGAATAGTGGTGAGTGGACTGCTCGTCGGTTGCAGCAGCATGCCGACCGACGTCGAGGGTCAAGTGCCCGACATGACAAACTCCTGCCCCAGGAGCGTGCCTCTTTGGGACGAGGCAAGCGGGATGTACCGAGACAAGCAGCTGGACGCCTTCCCCTTCCTCGCCCCCATCCCGCCCGGCGTCTTTCTCAACTCGGAGACGGCGCTCTGGAGCGGGTTCGTGGTCACGCCGTGCGGCAGCTTGACGCTGCTCGAGGCACCCTTCAGCGTGACGATCACGCCGCCGCCGAAGCCGGCCCCGGGCATGTTCGAGATCCGGATCGGCAACGTCCCCACCGGCAAGGTGCAGATCGTAGGCGGAGGCGGTAACACGACCGTGCTGCGGTGGAGCGGCACACTGCCTGTTCCGGCCGGCTTTCAGCACGAGTTCTCGCTCGACTGCCTGAACTGCAAGGACGCCTTGAAGGGCGCTACCGTGGTCGCCTGTGCCAACGGCATCGACCACATCGTCTTCAGCCAGGCCGGATCGACCGAGCGGTACCAGCTGCAGCCTCCGGGCGACGAGTCCTGCTGGACGACCTCCTTCTAGGAGGAACGCAAACACATGCCCGGCGCGACGATTGTCGCGCCGGGCATACTTATTATATATGCTACAAAAATTTGCTTAAGCAGCTTTACTCGGACGCCCTTTAATAAATGTTGGCTCATCTTGAAAATCACCGGTGTTTGTTGAAATCCTTGGTTGAGTGATCTCGTCGCTGAAGTCTGCCTTCTTAGTTTTAGCAACCTTTCTTGGCTTGTTCATCGCAATAGTGACCTGTCCGGAAAGGTCCTTATTATTTTTTTGATTAAGCAATGCTTCTTCGTGAGCTATTTTTCCCATTTCACGTTCTAATTCTTTACCAAATACATCGTCTTCAGAAATAGTTTTTTTATTTTTAACAGAAGCGATCTTTAAAGCGGGAAGGGCTTCTTCGGTTGCAGCAGGCGCCATGTCGCCATAGGGCAAACGCGTTGGGCCGGAAAACTGATCTTCTGCATCGCCTAGTTCAG
>CAZECR010000026.1:0-15265 GCA_964510495.1 uncultured Gammaproteobacteria bacterium | reverse complement strand
ACACTTGGTTTTCATCCAAGAGATCAGGGGTTCGACTCCCCTCGGGGCTACAAGTTATCGTTTCTGACTTCGAACTTACCTTGCAGTGCTAAGCGTTGCATAATGTCTTGTGGCAAGCGTAAGTCTATCCTTACTTGGTACGGTATTACCTGGTCTTCCTTCTTTCTGCCAGCAATTTTGTCTTTTTTAGTGGCTTTGCGTGTGTAGACGTTGATTTTATCGACAATAAGGTGAATTAGGTCGGATATTTCCTGCCTGTCGGTCATTAAGCCGTCTAGGAAAGGCTTGTACTTTTTTGCGAATAGCTTAAAGGTGCTGGCGTATATTTCCGAGATTTTATCTTCACCAATTTGTCCCTGAATAGATAATAAATCTTGCCTTAAATTAGCTTCCTGCTTCTTTATTTTTGCCTTTCTATCTTCGTATTCAGGTTCGTCAATATCACCTTTTGCATACAAGTCCTTTACGTTTTGACGACTACTTGGTATTCGATTTAACATTTTTGTTATATCTGTCTGCCTTTTAAGTAGTTTTCGTTTATCCATTTTTGTCGATTGTAACGAGCTAATGTGCTTGTAGATATGCTCTGGGTCGCTTAGTAGGTCTTTAATAAACTGGGTAACAAATTCTTCGATTTCGTCGGCTGGAAAAGGGATAGCTTTACACACGGTCGAGTACTTTTTCGAATTTTTAGCCCCACATTGGTAGTAGTAGGCGCGCTTATTGTTCTTCTTAATAACCTTACTCGTGCCAGTCCAGTTTAAGGGGTCGCGGTCAGAAGACGAGTCGTAGCAAGCGTGGCATTTTATTAGGCCAGATAGCAGGTATAGGTGATTCTCGGCTGTTTTAGCGCTATTACGTAAGGCCACGTCTTCCTTAATTCGATTCTGGGCCATTTCGAATAAACCTAGGTCGATAAGTGGTTTATGCTTATACGGCGATTCTTTCCATAACGATTTATCTAGCCGTTTTTTACCTTCGTTTTTGTTGTAGTAATAAATTCCCAGGTATATTTCGTCGTTAATTATGCTTCTAATAGTCGAGTCGCGCCAGAAGTGTTCGTCGTTAACTTTAGTCTTTCCCTTCCGCCTCTTTTTGTAGTAAATAGCCGAAGGCTGTGGTGTAAGGATTTTATTGCTAGTAAGAAAATCGGCTATTTGCTGAGTGTTTTTCTTCTCGGTTACGAATAATTCGAAAACTTCCCTTACTATTTTTGCCTCTGGCTCTAAAATCTGTAACCGTTTGTCTTTATCTTTTTCATAGCCGTAAGGGGCTTGTGCGCCCATGTAAACGCCTTGTTCTATTGCCTGTACCTTGCCAGCTTGCGTCCTGGCTTTTGTGGTTTCTCTTTCTAATTCAGCAATTACGCCGATGATACCAAGCATAGCCTTACCGAACGGGGTAGAAGTATCTATGCTTTCACTAGAAGATATAAACTGGATGTTGTGGGCTTCGAAGTATTCGATTACCTCTAGTAAAATCTTTAGTTTACGGGCGAACCTGTCAATTCGGTAAACGGCTACAATATCGAATGGTTTCTCGCCCTCTGGCGCGTTTTCTATATCCTCTTTCATTCGCAAGAAGGCAGGTCTTTCGTCTACGGGGTCAGCACCACTTACACCCTTGTCTTCGTAAATGAACCGCTTACCTGCAAGCACCATAGCTGGCGAACCGTCGTCTAGTTTCCCCTTAGAGTTAATAACGGCTTCAACTGCGGCTTTTTGTAGCGGAATACCGTATTTTTCTATCTGCTCGTCGGTAGACACTCGTAGGTAAATTGCCGCTCGTAATGATACCGTTTGTTTACTCATGGTCTTTATTAGTTCCTGGAATGGTATCTCTATTAAGATGTTCGCTTTTTTCTCGAAACTTGCCCGTCAATTTATGAAGTAATAGTTTATCGTCAGCTTCCGACGACCTCACGACCACGCTTAGCTTCTGTACGCCCGTTTTTTGCTTAAAGTCGATTGAATACTTGTCTATAACTAAAATATCGAGCAAAACACCACCCAAAGCCACTAAATCCTTATCGGCGTACGGTTCCTTCATTTCCTGGAAACGACTAGAGTTAAAATTTTTATAAGGAATACCCCACCTATAGCCAACACCGTTTCGAATGAAATACACGGCCATTAAATCTTCTGGGGCGAACAAACCTTCGTATTTATCACCTTTAGGAAGTCTGTATTTATCCGATTTATTTTTCATAACGCTTTATCTTCCAGTTTTTATCTAGGCGAGTCCTGTTAATTTTTTCCAACTTAGATTGTTCGACCAGCAACCTTTTGTATGCACCAGATACTAAGGGTGTATTTCCGTGGCGCATAAATTCATTAAATAACCCCACCCACCCCTCTAGCGGGACTTCGCTGGGTTTAACACTATCCGAGAACCTGTTTTGTTTAGCTACGTTAGATATCTCTTGTTGGTTAAGTATTTTCCCTAGCCCTGTCGATATATTCGGCGCAAATTGACTAAAAGCGTAAGTAATAAAGTCGTAGTAAGAGTCTAGCTTTTCTTTATCCACTAAGGGATTGTCGCGTTTTAATAATCTAATCATCACAATATCCACCATGGGCCTGGGTATAAAGTCGTTTCTACTAAACTCATAAAATAACGAGACTTCGAAGCCGACTTGTATTAGAACAGACACCAAACTGTTATTTACTTTAAGCACTTCGCCTAAAAACTTTTTAGCCGCCTCTTTTTGCACTATTAAATACATATCGGCAGGTGGGTTAGCAGAAAAAGTAAGTTTTTTTATAATTTCTGCCGTTAAATTAAATGGAATGTTAGAAAATACTTTGTACTCATAGCCTGGTAGTGAGCTTTTAAGAAAGTCCTGGCTTCTTATGTCTACTAAATCTTTTGCGAATCGCTGTTTTAATTTGTTAGATAGATTTTCGTCAATTTCGTAGGCAATAACTTTTTTACATACAACGCTAAGCGCCTGGGTAATTATCCCTTCGCCAGCACCTATTTCGTACACCAGGTCGCCGCGCCTAATCGAAGACTTTTCTACTAGTTGTCTCACTAAGTCGCGGTTTTTTAAGAAATTTTGCGAATACCTGATTCTTTTTCTCATAACTATTTCCTATTATAGTCTAAGAATGTATAATTATGTATAAGTTATGAATGATGATACTAAACTCATAAAAATCAGGGAAGCGGCCGAACTACTCGGGATAAACCCAGAAACACTTCGACGTTGGGATAACGAAGGCCGCCTTAAAGCTGTTAGAATAGGAAAGCGAAAGGATAGACGATATAAATTGTCAGACATACAAAAAATAATGGATAGTACAAACAAGCCGTAAGGCTAAATAAAATCTAGCGTTGCCTAAACCTCGCAAGGGGCATGGCACAAAGACCTCGACAGCAACAAGCTCCTACCAGAGCGCTGTCGAGGCTGTTATCCGAAAGGGTAGCAGGTGGCGCAAGCCATCGCTGGTGGGAGCTTTTTGTGGTAAAGCCCCCAGCAAAAGAAGAAACCTAAATTAAAGGTTAAAAACTATGAAAGGGGGTGAACCTTATGCAACAATTATTTAAGACACGTTGTACTGGCGGTCATTTAGTCGTTTACGACGACCGAGTAGCTATCGAAATGAAAACGCTCGGCGTGGATAACTCTAAGACCCTGTTTTATAAAAACATTTCTGGGGTGGAGTTAAAAGTTCAGGCTGTTAAAATCCCGTTTATATCTGGCGGTGCGGCTAAAATTATCGTCCATAGCACGGGTAATCAGAAGCTCGAAGGTGGCTTTATTAAAGTCGATGACGCTAAAAAGGCCAGAGAACTTATCGAAAGTAAATTAGCCACGGGCTAGTTAAACCGATGGTTTAGGTTTAATACTAAACTGGTATGCGCCTATTCTAAGGATAATTAAAAATATCCAATGGGCGTATATTAGCAAATAGTTTTCTCTAAACATAAGTGCGTGAGATACGTTATTTCTAAGGTTATAGCCGCTTAGCTCGATAAGTACGTATTTCATTAAAAGTAAGAGGTCGTCGCCAAAAATCTCGCTGGCGTATGGTTCCCGAAGAAGCTCGTCTAATCCCTTTTTCTCTGTAACCTGCTTACCGCCTCTTTCGGTTTTAACTTTATCGGTGGGTTTACCTATCGTTTCGTAAAACTCTCTAATAAGCCCTTCTATTTTAGGCGTTAAAGAATCAGTTGCCAGGATTAAATTGTTTCTTGCCCCCTTTACGTCCTTTTTCTTAATCATGCTTAGAGCATTTAGGTATGCTTCTATTCCTGGTGTTAACACGTCAACCCACTTACGGGACTTTAGGAGAAGTTCTTTTGTGTCGGGGTCATGCAACTCGTATTCTTTACCATACCAGAGTTTCTCGGACATGTACTTAGTTACGGAACTTATATCTAACTTCCCAGCCTCTATCATTTCTTCGTAAAGAACCGTTACCATAGCCTCATAAGTCATTAGAGAAAAGTGATACTGTTGTAACAAAGAAAGGTGCTTCTTTTCTAACTCGGTATCATATTTACGCGGCATGTTTCCAGAGGCGTCGATAATCGTGTGGGAAAATAGCGACTGTAAGGGGAAGTCTTTATCCATTTTTTCCGATTGCTTTTTAACTTCCTCGTATTTAGGTAGTATCGAGCCGTCGACAGTCAGCCTAATTAACAATTTTTCTACATCTTCCTTGGCTACTAGTTCCTTAAAACGCTCTCTAAGCTGTTTAACCCAGTCAGATAAGTCCATGGTTTGCGAAAAGGTCTGAAACTTCATGTTCTTTTTTGCCTCTTGTAGGCTTTTTTCTAATTCCTCGACCTTTTTCGTGTCTCCCAGTGCCTTGTACTCGGTAATAGCTTTAATAATGAAGTCCGACTGCACGAAACTTTCTTTATGTTTTTCTGCCTCTTGCTCGAATGATGAAGCGATTTTTTTCCGCCACCCTTTGTCCTTTAAGTCGAAAACCGATACTTCTATTTTTTCGCCTAATGAAAGAAAGTCGCGAGCAAAGTATAGATTGTTCTTTTTTTCTTGCTCGTCAGCCATTTTTTTACATATTTTTATAGCGTTTTCCCAAAAGTCTTTCCCATATTCTTTCTTGTTTTCTAGGCAGAATTCTAAAAGCTGGTGAGTAACCGCCCACCTAGAAGAACTCTCATTATCGAAATTAAGGACTGTGTCAGCGATAGCCTTTGCTACGTCAGCAGTACCGTGATTAACTTTCTTCGCGAGAATGTACGCATTTTTAAGTGCTTTTACTATTTCGAACGCCGAAATACCTTCTGGGTCTTTTTTAACCTCATTATTTAGCCATGTCGCTACGACAAGATACTGTGTAATAGCTAGGTGAGCCATTTTGTGGTCTTTGTCGAGTATCCAGAGAAGGTGTGCTAGCCGTGAGATAATGCGTGGGTGCTTGTATTTAGGCAATAAAGACCGTAGATAGTTAATATCTGTTTTTGTGAAATCTTCTAAGTTAGGGAAGCACCAAAACTTGCCCTTGTCGTCTGTGCCAGACATTTTAGGTCTAAATTCATCATTTACTACTTCGAAACCGAACGCATTTATTAGAGCCTGAAATTGGTTACTTTGCTTTTCGTCCTCTAGGATGAAGTAAGCTAAGTCTCTGGCAGTGCGAAAATGGTCGCCTATGGAATGGCTATATTTAGCTTCTTCTGCTACTTTCTCCATTGAATCTAAGCTCTCGGTTATTTTCCTTTTAGCTTCTGCCTTGTCGTCAGTGTCGAGCCTAACGGAATCCTTAAAGCGTTTTAGTTTCTCTAAGTCGTAACGTCTATCTCCACGCTTATTTATTTTCTCTGCTTGTAGCTTTTTGGTTCTATCCCAACGCCGAAGAGTCTCTGGGTGAACCCCTAGAAATTCGGACGCCTGTGCTATGGAATAATAAGTTTTCTTTGCCATAAGAGTTATACTTTCTTCTTATACAGCATTTATATAGTATTGCTAGTTCCTTGTCAATCTGTTATATTGCCGATATGGCAAGGCCAAACAAAAAACACCATAAAATTCCACGCACTTATTTAGAAGGTTTCACCGATTCGGAAGGGCGTATTTGGGTAGCGGATGAGCGCCTTAATCTTTACCCCCAAAAGCCTAAAAACATTCTCACCGAAAATGATTATTACACTATCAGGTTCGAATCAGGTGGTGGAACCCTAGATGTGGAAACTAAGTTGTTAAATGGTATAGAAGGAAGTTACGCACAAATTTACAGGGATAAGGTGGCCGTAAAAGGCGATATTACAGAAAAAGAAAAGGCCGTTCTTGCGGTCTTCGTGACTTCAATGATGGAACGACAACCTATGCGACGAGCGGCATTAGAAGATTTTTTTAGACAGGTGAAAGAATATGTAACGCACATGCGCGGTCTACCAGACAAGGTTAAACAAAATCTTGCAAAAATGCCGAATATATCTAGTGGTGAAGGTATACCCGCCGACGATTTGCTAAAAATGGGGGAAGACATTGGCTCATTACATACGTCTTTAATCCCAGAATCTATACCAGAGTTGGCCCCTATTATTTTTAATATGAAGTGGGCCTTTTTAGTAAGACAGGATGACGCACCACTGTTTTTAACGTCCGACAAGCCCTTCACGATGGTTAACCCCGTTGCGGAAGCCGAAATCGGCATAGGAAGAATAGGCTCTATGCCAGGGTTGGCGCAAAAAGATGTGGAAATTACTTTGCCACTTTCATCGGATGTTACTCTTTTTTGTGGGTGGAACATGAGCCACGACTGCCTGTATATTCCGACAACTAAAGCAGAGGTCGAAGACATTAACCGTAGGACGCAAAGACATTCTCGAACTCTGGTAGCGGCAGAAAAAGCATTACTAGAAGCAACAATTGCGCGTATTAAATCCCGAAGGCAGAAAACCGATTAGGCTTTACTTTCTTGTTTCTTTACATAGTCATAGTGTCGGTTTAGCAACTTTTCCATTAGCACCGCTTCTCTTTCGTTTTGGGGATAGCCTAGTCGATTCTTGTTATCTCTTTCTTCCAGACGTTCTTCGAAGTATCTGGTCTTTTCTAGCCACCACATACACGCTTTAATGTTGGGTGGTACTTCGTTTTGCAGGATATAAATAACCTCTTTAGTAATCGGGTGAGTAAATTGGTAGTAACCAGGCTTCCTACCAAGCATAGCCTTCGAAATAGAAACTAAAGCTATGATTTTAAGATTTTCCTTTGCCAGGCTAGCGACCCGCCGAAATTCTTCCGACCGAGTCATATATTTCTGTCGTGTACTTTCGGATATTTGCGCCCATTCAGAGGCTAATTTATAGTCAGCACCTATGGATAAAAAGTATAAAAAGTTGTGGAGTTTTTCGGCGGTTAATTCTATCTTTCTGCCACGCCCCTTAGTGTCTTCTGACGATGATAGTTCTTTTACAATTTTTCGATAAACCTTATCCGTTACGTGGTTTATGATAAATTCGCTTTCGGCTGGTTTAATAGTTAGGCTACTCATACTTGTAAAGTCGGGTAATTGGCTCTTAAAGAGTTACTATTTGTCGCGTAGTGAAGGATTTTAATATCTATGTCGTTATAGTAAAATTGCAACGGAAGTATTTCTTGGCGCTTTAGTTCTAGGTCAGAAATGCTGTCCCACAAGTATCTTATAGTTTTGTTTTTTTTATAAGTGTTGATATAATTCCACCGCTAAATCGCTAGCAACTAACTTTCAGGAGATTTTCTTTTGGCAGGTCAATTTGTGGGTATGAATCGGGCTCAAGGTGAGCATTCCAAGGTTGCGGACTGTCGGACCGAATCTCATCGACTGCTCGACGAGTTTTTCGACAAGTTTGGCGATTTGCCATTTGCCATCTGCGTACTTAAGGTCGAGGTGGAAAAAATGGAAGACGGCAAATCAATTGGTTGGCCATGCGCCGCCATCTTCACTGACTCAGAACCAGAAGGTGCAAGCTCTTCTTAAGTTTGCACAACAATTCCTTAGCCGCTTAAATCAATTAGGCGGCTTTTTTGTATGAAAAAAAGCCCCGTCTCACAAATGAATGGAAAGCGGGGCGGTTCGACAACCCTGAGATAATCAAGGGTCTGCGACAGGTGGCTTGGTCCGAACGATGAATGAGGTCATAATGTATGTTTCCTTTTCATCTTCTTGATTGCGCCAAGTGTAAGGGGTGTACTTTGTTTCGACCAGTTCCACATCCTCACCTAGTTCGGCCAGCCACTTGTTTATGTCGGCTTCGTAATTACTTGGGTTCGCCGCGTCGATGTCGAAAATCTTGATCTGAAACATCCGATTGTATCTCCTTAAAGAACTTTTGCTGATTATATACTATAGGATTAATAATCTCAAGAAAAATTTGTGTAATATTTTGAAATAAAAAAGCCCCGCAACGCATGTGAGTGCGAAACGGGGCGGAAGTGTGGACTTGGTTGCGATTAGATATCGCGAAGCTCGTCCTCCTGTTTGGTCCAGTAGTGGGGATGACCTGCACCGCGACCAGCACAGTCGAGAACAACGTGCCTTTCTCGTTCTTCACTGAACCGAGTGCTTAGGGTGACATGGTGGTCGCCATCCCAAGGATGGCTGATGCTTTCCCCATCGGACTTGAGCATGTGAGATTTGTCGGCACAGGTGATGACTAGGGTTGCGACCAAGGTTTCGACGCTTCGAGCCTTGACGGGATAATTCGGCCAGAAGCCGATTTCGAAGATCATCTGGTGGCGATAGTCGCGATCATCCTGATGATTACCGATACCGCCGATGAACTTGAGCCTTTCAAGAGGCATACGCTCACCGAGGAATTTGAGTGCGCTGACGGCGTTGGCCAGAGCTAATGCACGCGAACGTGAGAAGCTGTCGAGACCGTCCAAATCACGATTAGTTTCCATTGGTTTTGAAAGTCCTAACTTTTGCCCATATCAGGCAAAGCAATTACTCAGCATATCGCTGGCAAGTATTGATAATACCACTTTTGTGACTGTTTTACAACCTATAGTATATATATATAATGTTTGTAATTACCAATAATCACGAGTATAATCGCCGCTAGAAAGAGCACCTTAAAGGAGAAATAATTCCGTGACCTATAAGTTCCCCAACTTGGCAGAAGTTGCTGGCGCTGACGAAACTGTCGAAGCCGAGCTAACTGCTGCAGGTGTCCAAACTCTTGAACTGCCTACCAACCTTGAAGGTGAAGTTCGCACGAACATAATCGGACTAGGACTCAGAAGAGCCGACGTCGCGTTTGTTTTTACGCGCGCTTGGCACTACTGGAGAGTCAGGGGTAACGTGCCACTTGATGTGGCAAACGAACTATACAACAACTTCGGTCGAATCGGCCGAGAGGAAGTTCGAGCTGGCGGAGATGCTGGCTGCCGACCATCAGAACTGTGGGCTCACTACGTCGGACCAACCGGCAAGCTTTTAGTCCAAATTCAGCCTCAGGAGGAGATTAACGACATCGTCAAGAAGAACCCGAAGGCGATTCTCGTCAAGGACCCGACTCAGGGCATGCCGGTGGTACAGCTGTACCACATCGACTCGCCAGAGGGTTTGAGGATGTTCGCTGAACTGATGCGAAAGCACGTCTTGATGGCCTAAATTTCAAAAGGGAGAGACAGGAAAGATGGTTCACATCCCAATAAATGCGGCCAAGGGACCGCTAAACGCAGAAGGCACAATGTCAATGAGGAAGGAGTTTGAGGCCAGTGGCTACAAACTCACTCATCATGGCAAGGTGCGCGATACCTACAGACATCCAGATTTTCCGGATCAGCTGTATGTCGTGGCAACGGACAGGCTGAGTATTTTTGACTTCGTGCTTCCAACTTTGGTCATGCACAAAGGAGCAGTACTCACGGCCCTCACCCACTTCTGGCTGACTACGGTTCTGGCTGGTTACGACCACCATCTTGTTCGTCCGATGTACGGCATCGGCAACAACAGAACTCTGATTGTCAGAAGACTGCTGATGCAGGACTTCGAGCTGATTTTCCGACATCATATCGGCGGATCGGTTTGGAAGGAGTACGAGAAGAAAGGCACGATCGCCGGCGAACGAATGCCAGCTGGGCTGACCAAATGGCAAAAGCTGGACTACCCTGCTTTCACGCCGTCAACTAAGGCCAAGACGGGACACGACGAGAACATCACTGTTTTCGACTACGTCCGCAACAGCCCGCCCGGCATCCAAAGCTCGGTTCACCGGCTGCGATCAGCCTATGGACTGGCTTACCAACATGCTTTGGAGCGAGGAATACTGATCCTCGACACCAAGCTGGAAGCGAACCACGATGGGGTGATCGGTGACGAAACCTTCACACCTGATTCTTCGAGGTTCACAACGGTCGCCGACTATGAAAAAGCCATCAAGGCTGGTCGCGATCCGATTTTCTACGACAAGGAGCCCGTCAGGGTCTGGGGGCGATCAGTAGAAACCCCATTCGGGGTCACTGGCATCAACAATCTCGATCCCGAGAATCCTGACCACCTCGACTTCGTCGGTAGCACTCTGGTAGTGCCTGAAGACGTGCTCTCCGAAACAACAGACCGCTACTTGCGGATATTCGAACTGCTGACAGGAACAAACTTGAGGCAGTATCAAGCTGAATGGATGAATTTTGCAGATTAAAAACCTGCTTTGCCTCATCCCAACCCCAACAGCCTCCACTAACCATGTGGGGGCTTTTTTTTGTTAACTTTTTGGATATAGGTGTACAATATAGGTTATATGGATCAAGCAGAACGAGCACCACAACCAGTTGAAAGAGTTGATTACAGAACAATTGCGGCTGAATTAGGTGTAGCAATTACGCCTGAGATGCAAGCGGTTATTGATGAAATAAAAGGTTTGGAAGCGGGAAGTGAAAGGTTTGGAGAATTATTAGGTCAGTTTCAGGATTTGTCCAGTGAAGCAATTGACGCACTCGACCAAGGCAGTAGAGAACGAGCTCAAATTGGACTAATTGTTGCTACATCTGATGTACTTAGAGAAGCAGGAATGGAAGATGCGGCATCAGAAAATATGGCTGACGCACGAGATTATGCAATAAATATGGGTTTTGAAGACGTAGCTGCGAGATTAGGATAAAAAATTTTCAATTTTTGACAATAAGAAATAAGTAAATTTTCCTTTGCTATACTCAAATTATGGGTATATGGGCAAGATGGAGGTACAAAAACATTACGATGTTTATTCTATCGATAATGTTCGCCTTGTGGGTTACGAAGCTTGAAGATTTCCATACATTACTATTACACCTTGGGGGTTGGGGGTATTTTGGAGCGTTTTTTGCAGGCTTTTTGTTTGTATCTACTTTTACTGTTGCAACAGGATTTGTGATTCTTTTGGTGCTGGCAGAGTCCTTGAATGTACTTGAATTGGCGTTTATTGCCAGTCTTGGGAGTGTAATTGGAGATTTGGTGATATTTAGATTCGTAAAAGACGGGTTAATTAAAGAAATTGCTCCAATTTATAAAACCCTAGGCGGTGGACATGTTAATAGAGTCATGAATACAAAGTATTTTTCGTGGACATTTCCTGTTGCTGGCGCGGCCATTATTGCCTCTCCTCTACCAGATGAACTCGGAGTAAGTTTGCTCGGGTTGTCAAAGCTAAAAACTTATCAGTTTGTGATTATTTCGTTCGGACTTAACTTGATTGGAATAGTGCTTCTTGTTACAGCCTCTGGGTTTGTTAAACCTTAAGTAGTCTATAGATTAGTTTTCGCAGTTCTTCAATAATAATGACCGAGAAGCTCATTAATATAATTATGAGAATGTCTTTGGTATTAAGTGCGGTCGTGCCAAATACTTTTTGAAGGACAGGATTATAAATTACAAAAGCTTGAAGTATTGATACAAAAACAATTGCCCCAATTAGATATTTAAGTGAGGATAAACTGGAACGAAAAGCTGAACTTGTTTCTGAACGAACATTGAACGCGTTAACCCACTGGAATACCGCGAGTACTGTTAGTGCAATCGTTGAGGCTTTGACTGGATCGGTGATGTAAAACTCGCGGTATAGAATAAGTGAGCCTATCATTATGACAATACCCATAACGAGAATGCGCATTAGCATTGTTGAATCCAGCATTTTGTGCTGACTAACTGACCATTTGCGAGTAAGAAGACTGCGCTCACGAGTTTCGAACGCAAGAGCTATTACTATAAAAACATCTGTGACAAAGTTCATCCAGATAATTTGTGATGGTTTAAGTGGAATTCCTAGACCCAATATCATAGCCCCCATAATCACTAGAACTTCACCTGCGCTGGTTGAAAAAAGATAGAGAATAATATTTTTGATTTTTTGAAAGATTATTCGGCCTTCTTCAATGGCAGAAACAATACTGGCAAAATTATCATCCAATAAAATAATCGACGAGGCTTCTTTGGCGACTTCGGTACCGATTTTGCCCATCGCAATCCCTAAATTGGCAGCGGTTAGTGATGGAGCATCATTAACACCATCACCAGTCATTGCCACTATTTCGCCGAGAGATTTGAGGGTGTTAATCACTCTAATCTTATCTTCTGGTGTAACGCGAGCGAAAACGCTAATAGTCTGAATTACTTTTTTAAACTCCTCATCACTTAGAGCTTGCAACTCACGACCAGTGATATATTTATCACCTTCGGTGTAGATTCCTGCATCTCGTGCAATTGAAAGTGCTGTTGCCAAGTGATCACCTGTTGCCATGACAACTCTAATGCCAGCTGACTTGACCTTGCCAACCGACTCACGGACGCCGATTTGAAGATTATCCTGAATGCCAAAGAAACCGCCGAATGTAAGCTCTGTAATTTTTGCCGGTAAGGTTTTTTGGTTATTTTTAAAACCAAATGCCACAACTCTTAGCCCCCTTGACGAGAGATTTTCGACCGCCTGATGGTATTTCTGCTTGTCTTTTTGGGATAGTTTGCTTAGTTCAATGATTTTTTCTGGTGCGCCGGAAACACATAACAAATGGGTACTTCTTTGTCTGACTAAAACTGCATGATATTTTTCCTGATAGTCAAAAGGTCTGTCTTCAATAATCTGTACCTCTTCTTCTAGATCAATGCCGAGCTGACGGGAAGCTTTTTCTGCATAAATTCCTAGAGCAGCCTCAGTTGGATCACCAGAAACTAAATAGTTACCTTGAGAATCTCTATAAACTTTTGCAGTGGCTGAGGCGTATGCGACTATCGCCGAAGTGAGAATAGTTTTTTGGCTGGTTTTTTGATAACCCAAACGGCCGTCTGGACTATAACCTGTGCCTGACACCCTAATAAACTCACTAGGTAAAAATAAACTGGTTACACATAACTCGTTTTTGGTAATTGTGCCGGTTTTATCAACGACAATAACCGAAGCCTGACCCAAAACTTCAACAGCTTGAAGTTTTTTGATTAGGGCGTTTTTTTTGCCCATCCGCCAAACACCTAGGGCTAACACTAAAGTTAAAACAACAGGCAATCCTTCTGGAATAACAGATACCCCAAGCGAAATAACTGTACGAACCATAAGCTCTAACGAATACCCTTCAATTAGACCTAAAAGGACAATAAAAAGTGAAAGAATTCCTGAAGTTATAATTATGATTTTTGAAATTTTGTTAAGTTCTTTTTTGATTGGCAAATCAACATTTACGTCCACAATTTCAGCCGAAATTTGACCAATTTTTGTATCCATACCTGTTTTTAGGACCAATCCAATACCAAATCCTGCGACAACTACTGTCCCTTTGTAAGCCTGATCAGAAGTTGCGATAGGGTTTTTGTGCACAGGTACAGATTCTCCAGTCAAGGCTGATTCGTCGATTTTGAGATTGGTGGACTGTAATATTTGTAAATCTGCAGGAACTTTTTCTCCTTCTCTAAGTATTACTAAGTCTCCAGGAACAATTAACGAGTCGTCAATTATTTTTTCTACTCCATCTCGAATAACGGTGGCGTTGGTTTTGGTGAATTTTTTTAAGGCAAGCAGAGTGTTTTGCGCCTTACCTTCCTGAAAAGTACCTATAATTGCATTAAAGATTAATACAATAAAAACCAAAAAGGCATCAATATATTCCTGCAAGGCAAGAATAAAAACTCCTGCGCCCAATAAGAGATAAATAAGCGGACTGCGAAACTGGTTGACAAATATCCTTAGCAAGCTTGGCGGTTTGGCGGATCGAAGTGAGTTATAACCTATCCGCCCAAGTGCTTCTTTTGCACTAGCTTCACTTAGGCCTTGATGTTTAAGTGAATAGTATTTTTTGGCGGACATATATTTATATTACCTAAAAACACAAAAATCCATGAAAAAGCCCTCCTTGTTTAAGGGAGGGCTGTTTGGTTTTGACCTCGTTCTGCTTATTCCTTGAGGTTTTAGGCGGCCGTGCAAGTGCGGATGCCAACTTCGAGGTTTTCGGCGATGCGGGCACGAATGCCAGCGAGATCGTATTCGGCGGTAAGTTCGCCGTTTTCGAAGACAACAATGAGGCGGTCTTCGTCGGGATCGACGGTACCTTCGGCGACGGTGATGAAGTTGTCATCATCGCGGACGAGTACCAGTCGACCTTTTTTGCTCGTCTTGCCAGGGTCGGTCACGGGGTCCTTGTAGACCTCGCGAGCAACACCAGCGACAACGACTTGGCTTGCCTTGCAGGCAAACTTGAGAGTGTCACGGTCGACCTTCTGGAGCAGTCCGCCGCCAGAGCCGAACGCGATGTTGTCGGTGCACCAACCGGCCTGATAGACGGCTTCGAGGATGTCACCGAGCGATTCATACTTGATACCGTCGCCCTGAATCACGCGGATGTAGGACGGCAGAACCTTGAAACCTTTAGCGTTTACGGTATAACCGAAGCGACGGCCGAGGGTTTCGAGGACTTGAGGAACGACTTCGGTAGGCTCGCCAGAGTCGGGCCGAACCACCAGCGTTCCGTTGCGGCTTTCGACGGCATCTTTCAGCTGCGTACCCCAGAGGTTTTCGCAGGCGTTGAAGATGTCGAAGCTGTCGGAGACGACGGCGACCAGAGCGTTGGGGAACTGGAAAAGCATGTTGCGGAAAGCATCTGCTTCCCCATTCTTGCCCCAACTCGTAATCGTCGAGTGCTCAGCAGCAGGAATCGAAAAACCTGCCATGTCCGCGCCGTAATAACGACGAAGAAGCATGAGAGCAGGCATCGTGTCCGTGCCAAGGAACGAAGTCAGGTGAGCTGCCCCACCTAGGGCTGCCGATTCGACCGAAGTCGAACCGCGGAAGCCGAAGTCGTGGAGCTTGAAGCTGACATCCATGTCGCCGCCGGTGAGGGCTG
>CAZECR010000025.1:0-16775 GCA_964510495.1 uncultured Gammaproteobacteria bacterium | reverse complement strand
GCTGATTCCCAAAACCCCGGGAAGAAAGGCGCCTTTACCCGATAGGCGCACACTTTTTCCCCAGCTCCCCGCCCTCCCCGGCTCTCGTCCCTCCGCCCCGCCCACCCCCGCCTTCACCACCCCCGCCGCCCCGGTCCGTCTCCTCCTCGGAGGCACTCCCGGCTCCCGGGACACCTCGCCCCCTCGGAACCTTGTGATCGCACCGCCCGCCCCTCCACCGCCCCAGGCCAAGCCCTTCGTCACCCTGCAGCCCGCCTCCACCTGCCTCGGTGACAACGGCGGACCGGGCCGAAGGTCTTGCACCTTCATGCAGGCAGCTCGTCCCGCTGCCGCTGCCGCCTCATTCCTGCTCGTCGTCGGAGGCACTGCCGCCAGCGCTCCTGCAGCCGGTGCCCTCGTCGTTGGTGGGGCTGCTGTCCGGCGCCTCGTGTCGGCGCCGGTCCTTGGTCGGTAGCGCCCCCGCTTAGCTCACTTCTTAACTTGAGAAAGTGCAGATGGAATATTTTTTACAACCATCTACGCTTCATCAGTGTTCAATGATTCGAACATTGATGAAGATGGTTGTAAGTAATAAAACAATTCGCTCTAATGGCGAATTTTTTTATTACAAATTTTTTAAGAGTTTTATTTTGTTGACAAAAAGTAGTCATGTGATTAACTACATCGACTCAATCACGGAGGTGAGCCATGAAGCGTGTAATCCTTTCAACGCTAGCGGCTGGTGTGCTCTTTCTGGGAATTGGTGGACAGGTCGGTCGGGTGAGTGAGGAGTCCAAGACGACTTCGATCTGCGATGCAGAGGTGCTGTTCGCCGAGAACAATTGCAACAACTCGAACTGTGTTCCGCCGGGCTGTACCAGGCGCGCCGACGGTTGTCCGGGTGCTTGCACTCCAGGCGGCTGCAGCAAGTAGTTCTGCTACAAAATCCATCCTTCCTTTATGCCGCAACGCCGCCCGGGCGCCGCGGCTTCTTCTTTTATATGCGATAAAGGAAATTTTTATGTAGGAGCAAGCCTATCTTGACGCAGATCCGTTTTTATGTAATGTTCTCTTCAAGACAGTCTAGCTGGCTTGCCAAAAAACTCATTACCTAGGGAGTGCGATGTGGCAGTACGGTATTGTTGCTTTTCTTTTCTTGGTACCCTTAACTTTATTTGGGGCGCCCCCAAAAGCTGATCGAGTTACCAAACTTCGAATCAGAATGAACGTTCTTCATGATGGAACGCTCGAGGTACAGCGAGGCAATCCTAAGAAAGGTGATCCGTGGAAGCTGCTCGATCCAAAATTTGTTAACGAAAAGCCGGGCAGCGTTCTGAGGCCGGAAGAGAGAGACTATTTTAAAAGAAAAATTCAGGGTAAAACTCCGTGGTACCCAAAACCGGCTGAGACCGAAGAGCTCGAAGATATTGCTGGTGAGCTGCAACCGAAGCCGCCAGCAGATACAACAAAAAGCAAACGTCTTCTGGTGCCTCTCCCCGGTCTTCTGCCGGGTACGCTTCCATCAGCTCCTCGACTGAAAATTCTGTCGACACCAGCTGCTTCTCCCGTTCCGACCAGGCTCACTGCTCCTCGCCCCACTCTGACGACGGGGGAGCGGACGAACATTCTAGTTGGTGGACAGCCTCTCAAGCCTCCACCGCCGCAACTTCGACCGTTTGTCACCGTGCCCACCCCTTGTCTTGGTGACAGTAGTCGTGGCCCGGGTGCTCGGTCTTGTACATTCTTGCAGGCTGCCCGGCCAGTAGCAGCTGCCGGAGCAGCCCTCGTCTTAACGGGAGCTGCTGCAGCGGGGAGCATCCCTGTTGCCGCTACAGCTGCAACCGGAGTTTTAATCCGTCGACTTGTCCCGGCTACGATTGGGAGTTTGGCTCCTGCAGCCGTACCGGTACTCGCTGGGGCACGCTAGCCCTCCACCTGCCACTTTTGCATTACAAGCCGGAGTGCAGCTGGATAATTCTTTTACGACCATCTACACTTCGTAAGAATTTAATAATTTAACTTCTTACGAAGATGGTCGTAATTATTATAAAAACTCGCTACAAAGCGGGTTTTTATAGTTTTACCTCCCCGAAGAAGTTCTTTCATGGTATACTTTTTTCATGCAACTTACGAATCAACTGACCGGTCTTCCGACCGTTGGTAAAAAAATTGGTACCAGCCTCAAGCGCCTCGGCCTGACTACAGTCGAGGATTTGTTATATTACTTTCCGTTTCGCTACGAAGATTATCGTCATTTAGTGAAAATTAACCAGCTTGAAGAAGGGTTTCAGGTAACGATCAAAGCCAGGCTCGAACTCATCAATAACAAACGCAGCCCAAGAAAACGTCTCATGATAACGGAAGCTTTGGTGGCAGATGAGACTGGAGAAATGCGTGTGGTATGGTTTAATCAACCATTTATTATAAAAGCACTCAAGCCAGGCGACATTTTGTTTTTATCAGGTACAGTTAAAAAATCTATGCTTGGGCCCGAACTTTCGAGCCCAGCTTTTGAAAAAGTAAAAAAAGAAGAACACACGACACATACCCTTCGACTCGTCCCGATGTATTCACTCACGAGCGGTATTACACAGAAACAGTTGCGTTACTTGGTTGATAAGATTTTACCGCTTACCGATACACTGCCAGATTGGTTACCCGAAGAGCTCCGTGTACAAGAAGGATTAACCTCATTTGGTAATGCGGTACGTGGTATTCATTTTCCGAGTAATGATACCGAACTTGCCGAGAGCACCGAGCGCCTCAAGTTCGACGAATTATTCTTATTGCAGTTGCAAGCAGAATTAACACGTCTGGAAAAAATATCCCTTGAAGCGCCAGAAATTGCTTTTCAGGAAGAAGCAATTAAGGAGTTCGTGAGTGAGTTGCCTTTCGCACTCACCAAGACACAAAAAGTGGCAGCTTGGGAAATTTTGCAGTCAATCCAAAAAAAGGTGCCGATGAATCGATTACTGTCTGGCGACGTGGGTTCGGGTAAAACGGTTGTTGCCGCTATGGCGCTGTATAACGCTTCGCTTGATACATTCCAAAGCATTTTGATGGTGCCAACCGAGATACTTGGGACGCAGCATTACGAATCGCTCACCAAGCTCCTGGGCGGAAAAGGTGTTCGCATCGCACTCTTTACCAGGAGCCAGCGCAAAATATTTGATTCACGTAAAGAACAAGGAACAAGGAGCGAGGAACAAACAACCGAGGACAATCTGTCTAAAAAAGATTTACTTACGAAAATTGCCCAGGGAGAAGTTGATGTCGTTATCGGTACGCACGCACTTTTGTCCGAGGGAGTTGAGTTTAAAAAATTAGGATTAGTAATTGTTGATGAACAACACCGCTTTGGTGTCGAGCAGCGCCGGGTTATTAAAGAAAAAGGGGAGCGGGTGCATTTCCTTAGCATGACCGCAACGCCTATTCCACGCTCGCTGGCGCTCATGGTCTATGGCGACTTAGACATTTCTATTATTAACGAATTGCCGCCAGGGCGTAAACAAATTATTACCCGGCTGGTTGATCCGCATAATCGTGAAAAGGCGTACGAGTTCATTCACAAACAAGTAAAAAGTGGTCGACAAGTTTTTGTGGTCTGTCCGCTTATTGAAGAAGCGACTAGCGATACTGGTTTGGTGCTCGCCGACAAAAAATCTGTTCTCAGTGAATACAAAAAATTATCCGAAATTGTATTTCCAGACCTACGGGTTAGTTTTTTACACGGCAAATTAAAAGCCGATGAAAAAGAAGCGATCATGGGTGATTTTAAAAATGGTCAGATTGATATTTTGGTGGCAACGTCGGTTATTGAAGTGGGTGTCAATATTCCGAACGCGAGCGTCATGATGATCGAAGGCGCGGAGCGTTTTGGTCTTGCGCAGCTCCACCAATTTCGCGGGCGTGTGGGCCGGAGCGACCACCAGTCGTATTGTTTTTTGTTTACGGATAGCGATTCAAGTACAGCCAAAGAACGCCTTACTTTTTTTGAAGCCCATCACGATGGTTTTAAGTTAGCCGAAAAAGATTTAGAAATTCGTGGACCTGGTGAAGTGTACGGCACGATGCAAAGTGGTATGGCGGAACTCCGCCTCGCCAAATTGACTGACCGGGAACTGATTAAAAAAGCCAAAACTGCGGCGGTAAATATTGCGCCTTTAATAAAAAAATATCCCACGCTTTTAAAGAAAGTAAAAGAGTGGGAGAGTAGGGTGCATCTAGAGTAGAGGCACAGTCCCGTGAGAAATGCCCACGGGACTGTGGGTTAGACCGGGTGACTCCGCGGCTAACGCCCCAGAAGGGGCCGGCGACAGCACTCGCGGGTGTAGCCGCCGCTCCGGCAGGGGCAGGCGGTGAAGGTTTCGCCAGTATCCCTGTTGGTGAAGTGGATCGTGTCCCACACTCCACCACCCGGGGCAGGTGGCATGATGATTCTATCCATGGCTCTGACGGGTGACGGGCTCAAGCGAGCGCCGCATCCCAGAAGGCCGGTGCACAGACCAAGAATGGCAAGCGTGCGTTGCATCTTTTTCCCCTTGAATGCCTGACTGAGGCGTAGCAGTCTGTGTAATAGATGAATTTATTATTTTTGTCAATACTCTGTAAGTAACTAAAAACCATTCATATAATGAATGGTTTTTAGTACAAAAGATTGACTTAAGTATGCTTAATAATTTCCTGAATATTTTTAACTCCGAGTATTTTGATTTTGCTGTTTTTACCTTCTAGTTTTGTGGAAGCGTTAGTTATGGCCCGTTTGAGTCCGAGCTGCTCGGCTTCGCGAATACGTTTTTCAATTTGGGGGATTGACCGCACTTCGCCGCCAAGTCCAACTTCGCCAAACGCGACCAGGTCGTGCCCGAGTGGTTTGTCTTTGTAGGCGCTTGCAATTGCCATGGCGACAGCCAGGTCAGCGGCCGGTTCGTCGGCGGTAAGTCCGCCTACGACATTGATGTGCACATCGTATTGTTCCAGATGGAGCCCGGCACGTTTTTGGAGCACAGCAATCAAGACATAAAGGCGATTCAAATCAAAGCCGCTCGATTTGCGTGTGGGATACCCAAATGCGGTTTTGTTTACCAGTGCTTGAATTTCCACGATAATAGGGCGTGTGCCTTCGATCAGGCAGGTGAGAATAGTCCCGGGCAAATCTTCGCCGCGCTCAGACATGAAATAGGCTGAAGCGTTTTTGACTTCCATGAGGCCTTTTTCTTCCATTTGAAAAATACCTACTTCATCAGTGGCGCCAAAACGATTTTTGACCGTGCGGAGGATACGATACAGGTGATGCTGATCACCCTCAAGATAGAGTACGGTGTCTACCAAATGCTCCAGTGTCTTTGGTCCGGCTACAGTTCCTTCTTTGGTAACATGACCAATAATGACTACCGGGATACCGGTGGTTTTGGCCAGCTCCATAAGTTTCACTGTGCAAGCGCGAATTTGGTTAATATTGCCGGGTTCTCCCTCAACATCGTGTGAATAGAGTGTTTGGATAGAATCAATAATTACGAGACCTGGGAGCGGCAGGGACGCATCTTTTTTTGTTGGAGTAAGGGTGGCGATTATTTTTTCAACTTCGGGTTCATTGGCGAGCTCGAGTGTCGGGGCGGTAATGCCGAGGCGGTCTGCCCGCATTTTTATTTGTTCAGCTGATTCTTCAGCCGAAAAATAAAACGTGTTCGGGAGTACTGCCGCGAGCTGCAGTGAAAGCGTTGATTTACCAATGCCCGGTTCACCACCAAGAAGAATAAGGCTGCCCGGCACAATACCGCCGCCAAGCACACGGTCAAGTTCCGAAATGCCGGTACCAAAGCGTTTAAAATTTTTGCCACCAACGTCACTGAGTTTTACCGTTTTAGCGGGAAGTGCGGTTTCAACTGTGTGCGCTTTAGTTTTCTCAGCTTGTGTTTTTTCGACGGTGCCCCACTTGCCGCATTCTAAACACCGCCCAATCCATTTCGAGAATTGTGCGCCGCAGTTGGCACAGGTAAAAATAGTCGTTGTAGCCATAGAAGTACAAAATAAATGCAGCCAGAACTTTTAACGCAGCTGTTTGTGCGGCCTATTTAGAAGCAGCCCAAGCGTACAAGAGCGGAATCATATTTTCTCCGCAGGTGCTTTTGATACAAATGGTGCCTGCACGGGCTCGGCCGCTTTCTGCCCCTGACCCCCCGGCGCCGCCTTGGATTACTTGTATTTTGTCGCCCGACCAGCCCACGAAAATAACCCCATGAGCGCCCAGAGGGTCTTTGTTGCCATTATAGACGACTAACCTATCGCCTGGTTGCAGTTTGTTAGCGATACCATCAGGCCACGTAGCGGGTATTCGGCCTTCTGCTTTTTCTTTCAAGAGATAATCACGATATTTTTTTACTGCTCCTTGAGCGGTCGGCTCGCATTCACCGGCTGGACGAACCTTGCCTTCTTTTGGATTAATATTACAATTCCAGCCGATCATTTGGTTGCGCTGTTCTCTCGAAATTGCAAAAATAGTGCTTCCTTTTCCAAAACTATTACACTTGCCATCGCTATCAAGACAGCTTGTATCTCCAACGCCTGCCAAGGCTGAAATAGTGCCGGCAACGTCTCCGCATGATCCCCAGTTAACATTACAGGCGTCCGCAATGTCAGCGATCTGCACAGTGCGTTCACGAGGAGTGTTGCCGGTAACAAAGGGAGACATTTTTTGACGGAATTCTATTTTTGATGCGTTACCGACTGTGGACGTTAATGTGATAGGACAGCTTGTCACAAATTGTTTGTGGGTTCCTACAGATGGCGCACCCGTTCCTGCAGTGTTGTTGGCGGCACCGAGGGCTGGATCGTCTCCAGCAGTATTTTCTATGGTGCTTCCAAGTGTTGGCAGTTCCTCCGGCACAATGTATTTAATTTTTAAGATTTTAAAATTAACGAGTTCAGGATTGATGGTGTACAAAATAAAGTATGAGCCCCAGACGAGAAAAAGGCCAACAAAGATGCGGGCGATATTTTTGTAGGCGTTTACCTGCTCTTCACCGCCGCCAGACATTATGACTTGAACTCCTTGAACAATTATCATAATGACCGCAATCACGCTTGCAGCAACCATGGCAAATTTATAGACACCACTAATATATTCACCGATAAAAGGAGTGGAAATATTGCCGTCGTCATCAAGTGTTTTGGCAACATCACTAAAAGTAACGCCGGGAATACGGATGGCGGGTTGTGGTGGCTTGAGTTGTTTTGCGAGGTCGCTATAGCCGTTATCAACTTTTTCGCCTTCATCTGCCGTTATAGCGTATGCAGGGGTTACCTGAAGGCAAAGGAAGCTAAACGCAAGACAAAAGAGTATTTTTTTTCCTAAAGTAAGGCGAGATACGTGCATAGTGTGGTGATTAAGGAGCGATGAACGCTTCGAGGAGTTGCTCTAGATCAATGTCCTTAGTGAGTGTGAGGCGTTTATTGTTAACAAAAAGTACAGGAGCCTCTCGAATGCCGAGCTGCTCTGCAAGTGTGCGGGCGGTAGTAACTCGCTCTGTCGATGCGGGGTCTTTAAGACATGATTCAAACGTCGCGGTATTTAGTTTTAGAGCAGCAGCTTCGCTAACTAGATCGTTCGTGGAGCTGTATTTTTTGTCGGCAATAATTGTAGCAATATATTCCCAAAATTTATTTTGCTTTCCAGCGCAATAAGCCGCTGCGTGGGCTGGAATAAATTCTTTTAAAAATATGCTGCGATTAGGTGCGTCTTTCCAAATCAGCCGGACGTCTTCGGGGTGGGCAGCAACAAACGTAGTGAGTGTAGTATGTATTTTCTGGCATTCAGTGCAGCCGATATCAGTAAATTCGACAATACTTAACGGGGCACCTGGATTACCCATAATGGGGTCGTTTACATCGCTCGGAATATCGGTCGTAACAGGACTGATAAGTGGTTGACCGGTGGGATTCGTAGTAATCGTAAACGCGCGACTAATTTGTTTACCGAGAAGGAGGAGTGCGCCCAAGATGAGCGCCGCAAGAATGAGGAAGAATTTTTTAGTGTGTGTCATAGAATGAATTACAATTTTGCCTCAAAAATCCCCGTTTGATCTTGGTCGGTAAAATACACTTTATTATTGGCTTTGTCGAAAGAGATATTGTTGATGTGATAATCGTCCCCAAGAGGAACTGGCACTTTTGCTCCGGTTTTAAGATCTATTTTATAGAGGTCGTCGTACGAATCTTTGGCAACATCCCGGGCCATACCGGCTCCTTGAGGTAAATCTCGAGGCACGGCGCAAAAAAGTGTGTCATCGTCTCCGAAAGAACATTTATCTGCCCACGTATTGATGTTCAAGGATTGGCGATTGGTACCAATTTCGTCGCCATAGGCGTTCACAATCCAGAGTTCTGGTTTGAAATCGCTGCGAGCACTATCAACGCTGTAGAGTAGTTTTTTACCGGTTGGTGACCAGGCTGGCAGAAAGTCGAGGCCTTCAACAACAGTTGATTTAAAATTTTCACCCTGTAAACCTACAAGGAGTACTTCACGTCGATCAAGCCCGAGCGCCTGTCCGGTTTGAGCGAAAGCAACAGTTTGGCGGCTTGGCGACCAGGCAACTTGGACCTGTGCACCGTTGTCTCCAAGGGGTTCGATGAGTGTGGTACCACTACCATCGTCTTTGGTGGTAACGAGCCAGCGGTTTTCTGGTGCGAGACCCATGCTTTTGGCGGCTAGCTGCGTACCATCAGGTGAGAATGAAAAATCTTCCCAATGTTTTGGTAAGGTAGTTTGTTTTTTGGTATCAAAGTTGTAAATAATTTTTGAGCCATCTGGGTATTCAAGCACTGCTTTGTCCGCTGCTTTAGCCCAGGTCACACTTTGGACATTATAAAATTGCTGGTCCGCGAGCGTTCGGATCTGGCCGTCAGGTTGGATTTGATAAAATCTTCCATCGCTTGCGTTGTGGTAACGTACGTCCCCGGTGGTACTGAGTGACGGGAAAATAGCGTAATCGCTGCTTGCTTTTTGAACTGGTGTTGGTTGATAAAAACTAGGTGAAGGTGTGGCTGGTGTAACGCCTGATACAGGCAGCGTTGTGCCCGTATCTGTTCCGGTACCGTTTCCGGAAGGCGTGGTAGTGGGGCGGTCGCCAGACCCCGGGAGTTGTCCGTCAGGAGTTGTAGGTATAGTCCCGACGCCGGTAAGAGAACCGGTTCTGTTGAATAGATAATACAATCCAAAACCAATTCCGATAGCGACTAGTACGAGGAGCGCGATAAGGAGGATTCTCTTGAGAAGGGGCGACATAGAAATATACCTAAATAAAATAGTTTTATTGAGCGGGTTGGCGACGCATGTTCATAAGGCGTGCTAACATGCTTTTTTTCTTTTGATTTTTAATAACCTGTTTTTCAGTCTCGGCAGTCATTTGGTCGACAATTTGAACGATTTTATGAATGCCGACCGATAATGTTCCGCCCAGAATTCGGCCAAACGACATATAGAGAATGACCCAGGGCAAAAATACGAGTGGGAGCAGAAAAGGAACAACTATGGTTGGTAGACTCAAAGAAAAAACTTCTGCCCATGTAGTGCAACCATCCAAAAAACCGGCCCCTGCTTCGGCGGTATGCAGTAAGGCTCTTAGGTTCTTGAGGAGCGGTAAACGTTTTTCAGCCGGCGCCTTTTCAATTGCATCAAGCATTGTTTCAAATTTTGGCAGTACTCTTTTAATAATATGTAAAAGATTGCCGCTGGTAATTTTGTTGCGCAGCGTGTCATCAGTCTTTTCAGTTTCTTTTTCGGCTTTTAAAGCGGCACGGTTACGATTTTGTTCCTCCATCAATTTTTCAAAAGTAGTAGACTTACTTTGTTCGGCCATGAGTTCGTCATAGGTGTTCGATTCGGGTGTGCTCTGTGATGACGCTTTATTTTTAAAGCTGCTGAGTGTTGGCTTGGTATAATTTGCTTTGGCGCTCGATACACCAAATAGTCTCTTTGTTAAAGATTCCCTTCCGCTGGATTTATTTGCTTGTGGTGCTTCAAAATCAGTGCCCGCGGGCGGTTGATAATTTTCTTCCGGCGTTGAAGCGTTATTAAAGCTGTTGCCTCGCGCCATGGCCTGAGAATTACCGAGTTCGTTAGCTGCACTGGCCTGTTCAGTAGAGTCGAGTGTGCGTTGCGGGCGTGCTGAGGGCGCACTGCCACCGAGAGCGGCTGCTAGGCTAAGGGCCTGTCCAAATTTCCGGACTGCTGAATTGTTTGAGACTGGCCGAGCCGGAGGCATACAGAATATTTAAACCTAAATAGAGATTGTGGTGGCCGCCCCGCTCTACACGCTACCGGAGTTCTAGCTGTTCGTTGGTGATTGCTAGTTCGTAGTGGGCGTTAATTTTTTTGGTTAACAGGATTTCAGCAATTAATTTTTCTACCTGTGTTCGAACGGTGCGCCGTACTTCACGAGCATTTTGGCTGGCCTTACTTTGGTGCTCAATAAGCCATTCGAGTACCGGGGTTGGGGAACTGAGTTCGGTGTGGTGTATTTTAAGTCGGTCGTTCAGCCGGTTCAGTTCAAGTTCGGCGATAGTTACCAAATCAAGCTGGGTAAGCGGATTAAAAAAACAGATGCTGTCGAGCCGATTAATAATTTCTGCCGAGAAATAGTCTTTTAGTTTTTCAACCAGCTGGGCTTCTTGCGCCTTAACGGTGCTCGTATTTCCACCAAATCCAAGAAGTCCTTTTTTGACTTCCTCAGCTCCAAGCGTGGTTGTCATGATTAGTATAGCATGTTTTAAGGAAATTTTCTTCCCCACGGAGTCGGTAATCTCGCCATCTTCAAGCATTTGTAAAAGAAGTTTGGTAACATCTTTGTGCGCCTTATCAATTTCATCAAATAAAAGGACGCAGTGTGGGTTTTGTTTTATCTTGTCAGTAAATTGATTGCTTTCTTTATAGCCAACATATCCGGCAGGGGAGCCGAGGAGCTTTGAAACACCAAAACTTTCGTTGAACTCGCTCATGTTGAGGCGAATGAGTGCTTCACGTCCCGGGTAGAGCGTTTTAGCGAGCGTTCGGGCCAGTTCAGTTTTTCCTACCCCGGATTCACCCACAAACAAGAACGACGCAAGCGGCCTGTCTGGGTGTGAGAGTCCGAGGAGAGCTTGGCGGACCTGAGCGGCCACGACGGTAATAGCTTCGCTTTGGCCGACAATGGCTGAGCGTAGTTTTTGTTCGATAAGCTGGAGGTTGCCCGTGTCTTCAAGGATAAGTTCAGTAGGGGCAGTATGGGTAATGCGGGCAATTTGCGCCAAAATATCCTGCGCGGTAATGCTGGCCAAGATTTTTGGTTTTTTGCTGCTCGCTACTTTTTCGGCTTCCTTAACGGCAGCGCGGATTTTTTCCTCTTCTCCTTTTAGTTTAACAGCTTCTTCGAACCGATCGTTTTGGGCGGCTTGTTCTTTGGCTTGAATCGTTTTTTCCAGTTTCTGTTTTAATTTAGCCAGTTTATTTTGCCAGGGCGCTACTTTTTGCTGGAGGCGTTTAGCCGCTGCCGCTTCGTCGATAAGATCAATTGCTTTGTCAGGTAAAAATTTATTACTAATATAGCGATCAGCTAAGCGCACTGCCATTTCGATTGCGTCATCAGTAATGGCAATATGGTGAAAATGTTCGTAATTTTCTTTGATTCCTTTAAGAATGGTAACAGTGTCGGTTAGGCTGGGTTCTTCAACAAAAATAGATTGGAAGCGGCGTTCAAGCGCTGGATCGTTTTCAATATGTTTTTTAAATTCTTGCGGGGTTGTGGCTCCGATGCAATGAATTTGTCCGCGCGACAAAGCGGGCTTTAGGATATTGCCAGCATCCATGGTGCCTTGGTTTGAACCGGCACCAACGATGTTATGAATTTCATCGATAAATAAAATGATCTCCGGGTTTTCGGTAACTTCTTCAATTACTTGGCGCAGGCGCCCTTCGAATTCACCGCGGTAAATAGTGCCAGCAATGAGGAGGCCCAGGTCGAGTGCATAAATTTTTTTATTGAGGAGTAGATCAGGGACATCACCGGCTACAATTCGTTTCGCCAATCCTTCCACGATGGCGGTTTTGCCGACTCCTGGTTCACCCAGAAGCACGGGATTGTTTTTGCTGCGCCGACAGAGGATCTGAATCAGGCGTTCGATTTCCGGTCCACGTCCCACAACCGGGTCAAGCGTGCTTTCAATTTCGCTCCCCGTGAGTTCAGTCGCAAAAAAATCCAAAGCCGCTTCGGTTTTTTTATTATTTTTTGAATGCGTATGAGCATGGTGGTCGTTGCCCTGAGGGGGGTGCTGAGTTTCGCCTATGGTATCTTGAATTTGCTCTACGACGTCGTTGACTTCATTGATGCGGGGGAACTGTGTGGCATTGGTCAGGACCGTATCGAGTTGTTTGTTGAGATCGCCGAGCGTAATTGCGTTCATTTTGAAAATATCTTCCAGAATAGAATTGTGCAGCGCTAAGAGTCCGGCCAAGAGGTGTTCGGTGCCGATATAGTTATGGCGATTTTGTTCGGCTATGAGCATGGCTTTTTCAACGGCTCGCTGGGCTTCAGCTGAAAGCGGGGTCAGGACAATGGCAGCCGTTGGCGCTCGGCGGACAGGACGCCCTTTGGTAATTGGCAAATTAAATAAATAATACTCCAGACTTTTAGGGTCCAGCTTGAAGCGGGTGATAATTTCTGCTCCAACGGAACCTTTTTGGCTGGCTAACGTAAAAAACAGGTGGATCGGTTCAACCTCTTTATGCTTGAGTTCCGTAGCAAGCTGGATGCTTTTGGCCAGAACCTCGCGCAGATGAGTAGAAAAACGCTCTAAAACATTCATATTTATAGACTTTTAAGTAGGGCTAGTATATACTTTATTTGCCCTTACGTCAAAGTAAATTTTAGCCTATGCAGTTCCCAGAATCTATCTTTAAAGCCTACGATATTCGCGGTTTAGTAGAGGGCCAACTCTCCGAAGAAATCGCCTACGGCATTGGACGGGCCTTTGTTCTGTTTTTACGCTCTCAAAATGTCGCTTTAGAAGGAAAATCTCTGGTTGTGGGTCGCGACATGCGCCCAAGCGGCGATGTATTCACCCCCGCCGTTATTCGAGGTATTACAGATGAAGGCGTTGACGTCGTTGAAATCGGTTTGGCTTCCACGCCACTCTTCAATTTTGCCTGTGCGCACTATTCGGAGCATGCGGGCGGTATTATGGTGACCGCAAGTCATAATCCTGCTGAGTACAATGGCTTTAAACTAACCATGGGTAATGGTCTACCGGTTGGTGGTAAGAATGGCATGGATTTTATTAAAGAAGCTGTGCGGCTGAATGTGTTTGCTCCAGCTGAAAAGCAGGGCCAAGTAACGCAGAAAAATGTCTTACCAGATTACGAAGCAAAACTTTTTGATTTAGTTGATCCAAGTACCCTTAAACCTTTTAAAATCGTCGTCGACGCAGGGAACGGTATGGGGCAAGCTACTTTTCCAGATTGGTTAGCGAAGTTGCCAATGACGGTAGAATATTTGTACTTAGATCCTGATGGCACGTTCCCGAATCATGAAGCCAACCCGCTTAAAACTGAAACATTGAAAGTGCTCCAAGAAAGAGTGCTCGCTACCGGCGCTGATTTTGGTTTTGCGCTTGATGGCGACTGTGATCGTGTTGGACTGGTTGATGAAACCGGTGCTGTTGTCGACGCGTCAACTGTGGGTGCTCTGATTGGTTTAGAAGTTTTGAAAAAACACCCGGGCGCGCACATGATGCGCGATTTACGTTCCAGCATGTCGGTGACTGAAGCTTGGGAGCAGGCTGGCGGCACCACCGAAATATGTATGGTGGGCCACGCGCTTATAAAGCAATTTATGCGTGAAAAAAATGCTGCTTTTGCGAGCGAACTGTCGCTGCATCTTTTTTATCGCGACTTATACTTCTTAGAGTCATCCGATTTAAGTTTGCTCTACGTTTTCCAAGTGTTGTCGCGTGAGAATAAAAAATTAAGCGAACTTACGAAGCCGCTTAAAAAATATTTCCACTCTGGTGAAATTAATTTTGAAGTTGCCGATAAAGCCGGAATCATGAAACGTCTCGAAGAAAAATATGGGCCTGAGGCTACCGAAATTATTCGTCTGGACGGCCTCATGATGAAGTTTGGCTGGGGATGGTTTGGGGTGCGCGCCAGCAACACGGAGCCGGTTTTACGGTTAAATGTGGAGGCTGCTACTAAAAAAATGATGGATGGTAAAGTCGGTGAGTTACAAGAAATTATTGAGAGTTAAATTTATATGATTCCAAAATCGCTTCGTATTTGGTTCGTCATTCACTTCGTTGTTGATCTTATCTTTGCACTGCCACTTATTTTTTTCCCGGCAGTAGTATTCGGTATGTTCGGTCTCGTCATGGGTGACTCACTTGCGCCTCGTTTGGTTGGAGCAGCATTTTTGGCTATTGGTACCACATCGCTCATTATGAGAAATGCCGGGCTCGAAAGTTACCGTGCACTTTTGAATTTAAAAATTATTTGGTCGAGTAGCGCACTCATTGGAATTGCGCTTGCTATTATAAACGGCAGCCCCGCTATTGCGTGGCTGCCGTTTGGAATTTTTGTTATTTTTTGGATAGCGTGGGTTTTTTACTGGAAAAAATTATTTAGTCCGTTAAAGTAATCTCTATGGAAAATCCAAATCTCTTTTTAGCCAAAAAATACCATGATTTAAACACCAGCCCCGAAGTAGAAGCCGCCGCTCGGCGTACCACCGCGCGTACCGGAGAGAAGCTTCCGCCCCAAAAACCAGAAGCTCGGATTAAGAATTATCTGGATCGTATCCGAGCAATTTTTACGCATGGGGATCCGGAAGTTCGAGAACGCTTAATTGAAAAGTTTAAACAAATCCTCCACGATCAACACGTCATTAAAGCCGAGGAAATTCCTGAATCGTACTTTGCTTCAATTATTGAGAGGCATCGGCAAGAAGGTTATGGCGATATCACTATCCCTGATGACCTGCGCGCGGAGTTGGCTGAAACGGTGATTACTGATCAAAAAAATTCACTCGACAGTTGGGTGGATTATTTAGGTTCCCCAGACGCCAAATATCCCGACTGGCTCAAATACTGGGCAATGCGTAGCATGCTCAAAATGGGTAGGTATGATAAAGAAAAAAAGAAATTCACCGAACGTTACGGCGGAGCGGTGAGTGCATTTCCCGAACTCAACCAAGAAGCTCTCTCCTTAGTTTTTGATGCTATGGAGAAAAAGTATGCAGGCCAATCACCAGATTTTGGCTATGACATTCAAGAAGATACTAAAGACAATTTTTTAAAACTCCTGGAAAAGGAAAATTTTGCTAAACTCTACGCCGTGGCCATTGAAGAATTCAGGCCGATCTCGGAAGAACTGCTTAAAGTTACCGACGGTCAATGGATACAATACCCGCAAGGTTCTGATCCCGAGCCTCTCGTCGCTTCGCTCAAAAATTATGGCACCGGTTGGTGTATTCGCGGAGAAGCGACCGCCCGTAGATATTTGCAGGGTGCTGGCGGGCACGACCAAGGCAATGACTTGGAAGTGTTTTATTCGCTTGATGAGAATCAACAACCTAATGTCCCTCGTGTCGTCATTGTTAGCAATGAGGGCAGTACTATGGAAGTTCGGGGTATTGCCAAACAAGAGAATCTTGACCCGCATATCGGCGGCGTGGTGCAGGCCAAACTTGCCGAACTCCCCGATGGGAACGAGTGGCAAAAGAAAAATGGTGACATGAGACAGCTCACGCTACTTGAGCGCAAAGTCAAAGCTCGCGAACAACTAACAAAGGATGAACTGGTATTCCTCTATGAAATAGATAGTAAGATCAAAGGCTTTGGTTACCAACGCGATCCTCGTATTAAGGAGCTCATGGGCCAACGTGATTTAAAATCAGACGCGGCCGTTATTTTGGAGCGCGAGGCGAGTCGTGTTGCGCTTAATCCCGATGAAGTTGATGAAAATACAGAAGTGTACATCGGAAAGCATTTTCCAAACATGTTTAGAAAACTAACCAAACTTGATCATATATATACCGTGTTTCCAGGCGAAAAAATAATTCAGCATACGGCCGAGATTGTCGTTGGTGGTACCACGGTAAAAAAAATAGAACGAGCGTTTAAAAGGGCCGGTATTACTATGGACGGCAAAGCTTCAGATCTTCTGCATCACCCCGCTTTTTCTATCAGCACTAAAGCTGTGCCGACGCGTGTGGTTGAGCTTAGCGTTAAGGGTCTTTTTGAACACGGTGTTCGCATTGAAAAGCTGTTTAAAAGGGCTGTAGAGTTAGGACTTCAACTGTGTCCGCCAGAAGTTGGCCCCGAGTACTTGCTCACGCTGTGCGGCCAGCCCGAAGAACGGCGACTCTTGGTTGCCATGGAAGCGGTGACGAACAAGTCAGCTTGGCGGGAAGTATTCTATTTATTGAATTTTCAAGATTCTACACAGTTGATTACCGAAGAAGGTCTTGATTTTATGGAGCCGCGGGTTAATTTTCTTTTTTGTTTACCCGACTAGCTTGCGCGCCTCGTCGCCGGTTGTTCATGCAGGTGGGTGTGCATTACAACAATACAATAAAAATATCCCGACCTGCCTGCCGGTAGGCAAGCTTAATCGGGATATTTTTTGCCCATTTGTCAGGGGTATGTATGCGCTATAGGCCTATTTTTAACCCGCGTTATTTTGAGGAGGCGGTGGAGGCAAGAGTATGATCATCCGCCGGAGGATAAGATCGTTTGTTTTTTTCATGTATGGGCCCCAAAAATCAAACCAC